>JAZGIX010000026.1:0-7451 GCA_036482315.1 Acidimicrobiia bacterium
CCGGAACCTCCCGACCCGTTCGAGTCGGAGGAAGAGGCCAAGGCCGGTGGGGCGCTGCCGCGCTGGTTGGCGGCGCTATTTGTTCTTGTCCCGGCATTCGCCATCGGATATGCGCTGTTCCTGCCCAACGGTCCCAACTGCGGGGATGCTGCAAGCTTGGCGATCGACCCGGTGACCGGACTGGCGGTCAACTGTGACGGCTCCGAGTTCGGTGCTGAGTTCCTCGACCTCTTTTCTCTCGGCGCCGAGATCTACGACAGCGCCGGCTGTACGGCGTGCCACGGACCCAACGGTGGCGGCATTGCCACCTTCCCCGCATTTACCGGCGGCGCCCTCCTGGCCACCTTTCCGCAGGATTCGTGTTCGGCACAGGTGGAGTGGATTGGGCTCGGGACGACGGGATGGCCCGACCCGACTTACGGTGCCAACGAAAAACCGGTCGGCGGTTCGGGAGCCGTGATGCCGAGCTTCGCATCCAGCTTGTCATCACAGGAGATGGCGGCGGTGGCCCTCTACGAGAGGGTCGCTTTCGGCGGTCAGGAACTGGAAGACGCGTTACTGGACTGCGGTGGCGATTCGGAAGCGGGCGAAGCCGCACTCGGCGAGTAGGAAGAGGCGACGTTTGGTCGCCGTTTCCCGTTCCAGACCTGATTGGGTTGGAGGGGTGGACGCGCCAACCGGGCGTTACTCAGATCGCCGTCGAGTTGCCCGTTCCCCGTAAGAAGCGCGGCGAAGCGAAACGGGCAACGGGAAACGGGCTACGACTCGCCGATGACCCGTCTTACGGCCTGAATCGCGGTCGCTATGTCATCGCTACTGACGTCTACGTGGGTGACCATTCGGACCCGTCCGGCGACTGCGCCGATCCGAACGCCTTCAGACCCCATGGCGCTGATGAACCCAGCGAGCTCCATGCCCGGCGGTGGCCCGCAGAACACCATGTTGGACTCAGGTTCGGCGACTTCGAGTCCGAGTTCCCGCAGTCCTGCTGCCAGGCTGTCGGCATGGGCGTGGTCGTCGGGCATCCGGGGCACGTTGTGGTCCAGGCCGTACAGGGCTGCTGCGGCGAGCACTCCTGACTGGCGCATGGCGCCTCCGTACAGGTACTTGAAGCGCCTTGCCGCCTCGATGAACTCGGCTGAACCGGCGATGGCGGCGCCGCCCGGTGCTCCGACGCCTTTGGAGAAATCGATCCAGATTGCATCGACCGGCGCTGCCCAGCGATCGGCTGCCACCCCGGTGGCCGCTACTGCGTTGAGAAGGCGGGCGCCATCGGTATAGATCGAGGCTCCGTGATCGCGGGCAGTGGCACATACGGCCTCGTATTCCTCGAGGCTCCACACGACTCCGCCGCCGAAATTGTGGGTCTGCTCAATCGAGACCAGCGAGGTGCGCGGCTCGTAGACACTTCCCGGCTTCATGACGGCTTCAAGTTGCTGCGGCGTGAAGATGCCCTTCTCGGTGGCCAGCGGCTCGAAGACGATTCCCGACAGCACCGCCGAGCCGCCTCCCTCGAATCGATAGACGTGGGCGAGGTAGTCGCACACCAGGGCGTCACCCGGCTTGGTGAGGGCCGACACCGCCACTTTGTTACACATCGACCCGGTCGGCATGTACATCGCCAGTTCCATACCCATCATTTCCGCGACCGCTGTCTCGAGTTGCCGGGTCGTGGGGTCTTCGCCCATCTGCTCGTCGCCTACATCGGCCTCGGCCATGGCGCGGCGCATTCCGTCAGAAGGGAGTGTGTGGGTGTCTGAGAAGAGATCGATCATGCTTCGGGCGGACCCAACCGGGTCCGCCCGAAGCAGTCACCAGTACCAGGCGTAGTCCTCCGAGCAGCGCCGTACGCGTTGGCTGCTCTCTCGCGTGCGTACGGTCGAGTCCCCAGTCCCCAGCCAAAACGGGCGATCGTTACTGGCTACTGGCTACTGATGACCAATTACGAGGCAAGCAACTGGTGCTCCGATATCCAATCGAGCAGAGCGGTGGGATCGACCCCGACCCGCTCCGGTGGCACTTGATCGACGACGTCGGACTTGTCGAGGACGATGAGCGTCGGATCTGCCAAGAGCGATCCCGCGGAATCGGCCACGACCATCGCAAAGGGCGGTCCGCCAGGTTGGTCGGACGGGTGGGTGACCATCACAATGTTTCCATCGGCGAGTGCCAGGAGTGTTCCTGGTGGGTAGATCCCCAGCATCCGGATGAACGCATGCACGAAGTCGGGGTCGTGGGAAGTTCCGGCACTGTTGAGAAGTACCGACAGAGCCCGAACGGGGGTTTCGGCGCGCCGATAGGCCCGCCTGGTCGTAAGGGCGTCGTAGGTGTCGGTGACCGCCACCAGTCGGCTGAAGAAGTGCATCGGTCTTGGAAGGTGGCGGCGCGTTCTGGCCGGGTAACCCAGGCCATCGAATCGGAGGTGATGCTCAAAGGCGACGATCGCTGCCGCCTCCTGTCCCTGATTGGCTGCCGCCAGAATTGCCTCGCCACCGATCTGGGGGTGCCGCTTGATTTCGACCCATTCCGAAACGCTCAGTGGACCCGGCTTCTGAAGTATTTCGGCCGGGACGCCGATCTTGCCGATGTCGTGGAGGAGGGCCCCCATTCCCAGGAGGAGTTGGTCTTCCTCGTCGAGTCCTGCCAATCGTCCGAGAGCGAGTGAGTGGATCGCGGTGTTGACCGAGTGATAAAAGGTGTACTCGTGGTGGCTCTTCATGGTGGTCAGCAGGAAGGCGGCGCCGGGCTGCGACACCAACTGATCGAGTAGCGTCTTGACCGCCGACGTCGATTGCGCCAGATCGATGCCGGTACCCTGGCGGAGCGAGACACCGATCGCCCGGAGCGCATCGAGCGACCCGGCGTGCGCCGACCGAACCAGCTCTGATCCTGAAGGAGCAACTTCCTCGGGGGTTCGCTCGTCGTCGTTGAGCGTGACCGTCGAACCCTTCGATGGACCGTCACCCCGGTCGCAGATCAGTGCTGCGAGTTTGCCGCAGTCACCGACATCGACCGGAGCCTCGAAGGCGATTGACTCGACGCCATGATCCTGCAGGCTGCGGATGATCCCGTTGCAGGTAACTGAGGTGGCCGCCAGCGGACGACCGTCGAGGTAGAGCGTGTCGTCCATGAGGATGAGGACGGCTCGCCGGGCCAACCCGACGACCTCATCTGCTGCCCGGGCGACGGCGAGGTCTGCGGATTCGGTCAGGTGATGCTCGGCCCCGTAGAGGCGTTGGTGTGAGGAGGCCCGCCTCAGAGCGGTCAACAGGGTCTGGACACTCGTCTCTTTCATTTCGAGTCCCCGAGTATCCGGCGCGCCGCATTGCGTACCGCCCGCGGGATGCTCCTCCCCCCGGAGCGACCCTGGGCCTGCCGTTCGAGAGTGGCGCGGGCATCAGTGGTGAGTTGCGTGCCCAGGAGGGCAATCACGTCGAGTTTCACGCTCGTATCAGCCTCGCTCGCCAGGAGCGTCTCGAGTGCGGGAATGAGTACCTCGTGATCGCAGGTTCGCAGGATGGTCGCAGCCGCCGTGCGTACGGACTCGTCTGGGTCGGCCAACCCGGCGATGAAGGGACTGATGTCGGTGTGGCGGGCGAGGGAGTAGATCGCGCGGAGAGCCTCGCGTCTGACCCTGGGTTCCGGGTGGCTCGCAAGCGGAAGAACGTCGCGGATCACCTCGGGTTGCCGGCACCGACTGAGAACGATGACCAGATTGCGAACCAGATACCAGCGAGGGTCATCGAGATGAGCGACGACCCCGGCCGGATTGTCGCGGGATACCTCGGCCACCATGGCGTTTAGTCCCCGGCGACGACCCCGGTCCTCTTCGCGGCCGAGCAGCTCGACGAGATGGTCTGTCACATGGGGAGCCAGTCCTCGAAGCAGGTCAGTTCCTGCTGCCGATTCCGGAGATTCATGCAGCGCTTCAGCGAGCTCCACCACGACATCCATTTCGATCGCTCCCCGGAGCGCCTGGAAAGCGGGGCCTGTGGCGTGATCCGCCGAGCTGGGGTCCGACACTCCTCGCAGCCAGGTCAGCGCCGAACCCAAGTCCCTGTCGCGGATCGCGCCGACGGTCTTGCCGGCCCAGATACGCAACACCCGGTGCGTGTCGGCATCGGATTCAGCGACACTCAATAGGCGCTGGACGACACCGATCCCGACCGCGTCGTTGTTGGGGGAGTCTCGTCGCCGTTCGGCGAGACGCTTTAGCGCACCGCTCCCTGAGGCGTCTATTTCGTCGGAACCCGGCGCAAGGACAGCCGCGATGCGGCGATCCACGATGGTGTCGATCGAGTCTCCCGGTTCCGACTCCTTGAGCAGGTCAATGATCTCCTTGCCTCGATCGGCGCTCCTGCCGGCGATCGTGGCGTACTCGAGGAGGAGCGGGTGGACCTGCGGATCGAGAAAGGGGGCGAGTGCATCGAGTTCATGGGTGGCGAACTGGTCGAGGAAGATCCGAAAGGGGGGTTCACTTTGACGCGCCAGAAGCTCCGATATCAGAGGCGCCTGGTGTCGGGGCGGGAAGTAGAAGAACATGTCCACGAATGTGTGGACTATCTCTTCGTGCTCCCACACGTCTTGCTGGTCGATGACCTCGAGGGCGCGGCCGTAGGTGTCGATGACCAAGGAGGCCAGGGCTGCCGAGTCGTCACCGGCAGTCGCCAGCAGATAAGCAGCCAGTGCCTCCGGGTCACCCTTGTAGTCAAGGACGTTCCTCGGGTCTGCGGATCCGTCCTCGAGCTGCTGTTCATCCTCTTGTTCCTCCTCACTCAGAATCCGCCTCTCCAGCAGCCGGATCGAGTGGACCCCGGCCTCCCTCAGGCTGGCGCCGGGGCCACCTTGATCCTCGAGTTCGTCTGGGGCTCGGCGAATGACTTCGAAGAAGGCCACCAGCTCCTTGGCGCTCGGTGACGAAACGAACCGGACGGCGGCGATGCTGTTGGCGAAGAGTCGCTCGACAATGCGCCCAACGCCCGCATGAGTCGAGGGCACCTCCGAGCGATCCCAGATGAATGTTCGAGGACCGACTTCGAGCTGTTCAATGCCGATCGAACCGGCGAGATCCTGCATGGCGCGGTCGAATCCGATCTGGCCGCTCGGGTCGGGGTAAAGCTGGAAGGTGGCCCATGCCGTACCCAACGCGTTTGCCATCGTCACTGCCATCTCGGCGGGACTCGTTTCGACGACGGGTGGAGGCGCGTTTTCGGCCATGACTTGGGCGCGCGTTTCCCCGTCTTGGCCGCTGACGGTCTCGATTTCTGGCGCTCCGTGCGACGGCATGAATCCCGCTCTTCCCATGTTCTCTGTTCATCGTCCACGAGGCCGTCCGAGCTTGAGGCGCGGACTAGCCCGTTTGTTCGTCGCGATATGGCACGCGCCCAACGGGATGACGCCTCGCGGTTCGTAATAACTGGTCGCGGGCTCGACCGCTGAACAGCCTCCGGCTGGTGCCTAGCCTCATCCTCTATGACCAACGTCGACACCCTCGTTGTCGGCGGCGGACCGGGTGGTTCTGCTGCTGCTTATTGGCTTGCTCGCGCCGGCCGTTCGGTGATGCTGGTGGAGAAGAAAGAGTTCCCCCGCGAGAAGACCTGCGGCGACGGTCTTACTCCGCGGTCGATCCATCAACTCGACGAGATGGGATTCGATTTCGATGTCCCGGAGCTCCATCGGATTCGCGGGCTTCGCGCCTACTCGGGCGAGCTGATGATCGAACTCGATTGGCCCGATCACCCGATCTACCCCAACTGGGGTGCGGTCATCCGCCGCGCCGACCTGGATCTTCAGGTGGCCAACCTTGCCGAGAAGCAAGGCGTGATCGTGCGGTCCCACACCACGGCGTCGCCGATTCTCGACCGGGGTCGGATCGATGGCGTCGAACTCGCGTCGGATGGCGAGATCGAAATCGTCCACCCGAAGGTCGTCGTCGTCGCCGACGGTTCGCTGTCGCGGTTCGGGCGGGCGCTTGGCACCGTCCGCGACAAGCGGCGCCCGTACGGACTGGCCGCCCGTGCCTATTTCTCGTCTCCGATGTCCAGCGACGACTACATGGAGAGCCAACTCGATCTACGCGACGAGGCCGGAGCTTCGATTTCCGGGTACGGCTGGGTCTTTCCGCTCGGTGACGGGGCCGTCAACGTTGGCGTGGGTGCGTTGTCGACCTTCCATCGTTGGAAAGAGATGAACACCACCGAACTCATGGCGGCGATGGTCCGCGGTGCTCCCGAGCATTGGGAGATGTCCGAGGAGACACGTTTGAGCCCCAACCGCGGTGGCAAGCTACCGATGTCTCTCTCCGTGGGTCCAAAGTTTGGTCCGAACTGGGTGCTGATCGGGGATGCCGCCGGTGCAGTCAATCCCTTCAACGGAGAGGGAATCGATTACGCCTATGAGACGGGCCGCATGGCGGCAGCCCACATCGGTGCGGCACTCGACGCTGATGATCTCTCGCTCCTCGGCGGGTACAAGGACGAGTTGGATGCGACGTACGAGCTCTATTTCCGCGTCTCGCGGACGTTCGTCCGATTGATCGGAAGTCCCGGCGCCATGCGGCTCCTCACCCGGACCGGTCTGCGCAACAAGACGGTCATGGAATGGACCCTGCGGGTCATGGCCAATCTGATGCGACCCGAAGACAAAGGCATCGGTGAGCGCGTTTACGACGTGATTGAGACAATCGTGCGCGTTGGGCCCAATCCGTAGCGTTTGGCCGGAGGTTGTGGGCGCCGTTCCCCGTTCTTGACGTGATTCAATTGGAGGGGATCGACGCGCCTACCGATCCCCACCCCAAGCAACGTCGAGTTTCCCGATTCCCGCAAGAGTCGCCGCAACGTTTTCTGGGAAACGGGAAACGGGAAACGAATGAGGGGGCCGACCAGTGGTCGACCCCCTCCGTTACTGGATACTGGTTACTGGCTACTTCTTCTAAACCACCAACCCCTGTACGTAGTACACGAGGGTGATCGCTACGAACAGATATGCGATGTCGATCATCCACGTTGCCTGGTTCTTGCTCGACCAGACGACGTCGGAGTACGCCGCCGAACCGATCAAGAGGACGCCGAATATCAGACCCATCACGATGGCATGCTCGAAGTTGTCGGTCACGCCGAAGAAATTGATGGCTCCGCTGAGCACGAACATGTAGATGAACATGGTGATCAGCTTGTCGGTCGCCGGCATTCCGCTCTCCACGGGCTGTCCGCTTGCCGCTGACCACTGCTTGCCGAATAGAGGTCCGAACCAGACGTACCCGACAACCATGAATACGACGGAACCGACTACAACGGCTAACCAGTCGAGGTCTCCGATCCGGTCGAAAAAGTCACTAAATGACAAGGTCTTCCTCCCTTGGTTTGGTCTGCAGAGGCTACCCCGGCGATTCGGTCCTTGTCGGTGGGCTCCACGGCGGCGCGTCGAACACAACGCGTCCTCCATGTTGCACT
>JAZGIX010000027.1:0-4768 GCA_036482315.1 Acidimicrobiia bacterium
AGGGTTCCGCTCACGTTCAAGTTGGTGGTCGGAGCGACAGCCGCCTATCTGGCGTTGCGCCTGGTGCAGGGCGTCGCCTGGTTCATCGACTGGCTTAGATAGTCGCCAGTCGCCAGTCCTAAGTCTCCAGCCAGAAACGGTACCTCTCAGGGCGTGCCGACACCCGACTCCCGACACCCGACTCTCTTCTCTTACTGGGGACTGGGGACTGGTGACTCGACGGCGCGGCGGTGTGGAGTCGGCTATGCGCGTCGAATCCGGATCGGGCGACAGGGCGGGTTGTCGATTGGCGGGGGAGCGAGGGGCGTAATACCATGCTGCTTCGCCTCGCATCTGCGAGGTGGTTTCCGTGCGCGGTCGGACGTTCACGGTGTCGCGCCGGAGCCCTCCGGTCGACCGCTTCCGCCGAGGAGCCGAACATGAAGCAGCAGAAGACTTTCTCGCCTCGTCCCGACGACATCCATCGGGAATGGTGGGTCGTCGACGCCACCGGTTTGCCGTTGGGTCGGCTGGCATCCGAGGTCGCCAAGGTATTGCGCGGCAAGCACAAGCCGACCTTCGCCCCGCATATGGACATGGGCGACTACGTGGTGGTGCTCAATGCTTCGCAAGTCGCAGTGACCGGAGCCAAGGCGACCGACAAGCGTTATTACCGCCATTCCGGCTATCCGGGCGGTCTCACCGAACAGTCCTTCAACGATCTCATGGAGAAATACCCCGAGCGAGTAATTGAGAAGGCAGTTCGCGGAATGCTTCCCAAGAACCGGCTCGGCCGCAAGATGATCAAGAAGCTCAAGGTCTACGCCGGCGCCGATCATGCTCACGCCAGCCAGGACCCGCAGCCGCTCACCATCGACATTCGAAAGGTCGAAGCCTGATGCCGAAGCCCCAGCCCCTCACCCAGACTATCGGTCGCCGCAAGACGTCGGTGGCCCGCGTCCGTCTCTACGACGGAAGCGGCGAGATGACGCTCAACGGCAGGAAGCTCGAAGACTTCTTTCCGACGATGGCGCAGCGCATCCGAGTGCTCGAACCGATGCGCACCGTGAGCCTTGACGACAAGTACGACGTCATTGCTCAACTCGAGGGTGGCGGCACGACGGGACAGGCCGACGCGCTCCGCCTCGGCATTGCCCGCGCCCTTATTGAGCTCAATCCGGAGCTGCGCCGTGACCTCAAGAAGGCCGGCCTGCTGACCCGCGATTCACGCGCCGTGGAGCGCAAGAAGTACGGCCTTAAGAAGGCTCGTCGGGCAGAGCAGTACACGAAGCGCTGAACTCCCCGGCCGAACGCGCCGAAGGAAGTCGGGATATGTCGGACACGCCCCTTTTCGGGACTGATGGCGTGCGAGGCTTGGCCAACGTCGATCTCACAGCAGACATGGCGTTCGGCTTGGCCCGCGCCGCCGGCGACGGCCGCACCGGTTCGGTTGTGGTCGGCCGCGACACCAGGCGGTCCGGACAGATGCTCTCCGCGGCGGTCCAGGCCGGCTTCAACGCCTCCGGGTTCGACACCGTCGATGTGGGAATCATTCCGGTCGGCGGCGTCTCCCACCTGATCGGCACGTTGGGAGCCGACTTCGGGGTCATGGTGAGCGCCAGTCACAATCCGGCAGCCGACAATGGGATCAAGTTCTTCGGACCCGACGGCTCCAAGCTCGACGACGTCCGCGAGAGCGCAATCGAGGCGCGGTTCCGCCACGGCGAGCCGTGGCAAGAGGTCAGTGGCCCGGACGTAGGGATACAGATCACGATCGATGACGCGGTTGACCGATACGTCCGGCACCTGTTGGCCCAAGCCGATCACAATCTGACCGGGATCGAGGTCGTGCTCGACTGTGCACATGGAGCATCAGTTCGGGCGGCTCCCCAGCTCTTCCGAGAGGCAGGAGCAACGGTGGAAGCGATGTGCGTCGAACCGACCGGACTCAATATCAACGATGGTTGCGGAGCGGTTCACCCCGAGGGACTGGCGGCCCGCGCCGAGGGACGGATCGGCCTCGCATTCGACGGAGATGCAGATCGTCTCATCGCGATCGACGAAGACGGCCGGGTCTGCAACGGGGATGTGGTGATGGCGATTCTCGCCCGGTATCTGCGTGAACGGCACGAACTACCCGGAGACACCGTGGTCACGACGGTGATGGCGAACCTCGGTTTCAAGATCGCCATGCACGGCCTTGCCATCAACGTGGTCGAGACCGATGTCGGAGACAAGTACGTCTTCGAAGAGATGCGTCGTATCGGCGCCGGTCTTGGCGGTGAGCAGAGTGGTCATGTCCTGTTGCGCGATCGGGCAACCGGTGACGGGCTGCTGACGGGGCTTCGCCTCTTGGAAGTGGTCGCCAGCACCGGGGCCCCGCTTCGAGAACTGCGGCGGGTGATGATCGAATTCCCGCAGGTGTTGCGAAACGTCCAGGTCCGGGTCAAGGAGCGTCTTGGCGATGCCGACGGCGTCTGGTCGGCGGTGGAGAAGATGGAGAAGCGGCTCGGTGACGACGGCCGGGTGTTGGTGCGGGCCAGTGGAACCGAACCGCTGGTTCGGGTCATGGTCGAAGCTCGCGAGAGTCACGAAGCCGCCGCCGTCGCCGAGGAGTTGGTGTCGGTGGTTCGCAGCGAGCTGGGTGGCGAGTAGCTAGTCCTTGGTCATTAGCAGGCGAGTATCACTCCCCCCTTGAGGGGGAGTCAATCGAGCAACGCTCGATTGGAGGGGGGGCCCTCCGACTCCGAGAACTCCGACGCGGCGGCTACCTACAAGCGCGATCCATTGCGTTTTGTTTCCCCCCTTCATTCCGACCACAGAAACTCCGATACCAAGTACGCTTACTTCACAACTCAATAGACCGGCGACCCGGCATGACGAACCCAGCGCCTGCCCTCGCTCAGCGAGGTGACGAGGTAGAGGGAGTATCGAAATGTTCGGCGGATGCCCTCTCGGCCGCTCACGGTCGTGACGATCCGGACCAAAACCCGGGAGTGATCCCGGAGACAGACCCCGGACCGATGTGAGACGAGGCTCTATCTGAGCTCGTGACCGACCAGGTCCCGGTCTCCCACATGAAGGGAGACACGCGCATATGTGCGGAATCATGGGATACCTGGGGCCCAAGGACGCGGCCCCGATCCTTCTCGACGGGCTTCGTCGCCTCGAATACCGCGGCTATGACTCTGCGGGCATCGCCGTCCACGACGGATCCTCTCTGAGCGTTGCCAAGGCTGAAGGCAAGCTAGATCGGTTGGTCGGGCAACTCGAGGAGCAACCATTGGCCGGCTCCTTTGGGATCGGGCACACCCGGTGGGCGACGCACGGACCCCCGAGCGATCGGAATGCCCACCCCCACGCCGATCCGAGTGGAGACGTCGCCGTGGTTCACAACGGGATCATCGAGAACTTCACGGCTCTCAAGGAGGAATTGATCGCCAAGGGTGCAGCCTTCGCCTCGGACACCGACACCGAGGTGATCGCCCACCTCGTGGCGGAGGAGTACGACGGCGATCTACTCGAGGCGGTCCGCCGCGCCGTTCGGCGGGCCGAAGGTGCGTATGCGCTCGTGGCCATGTCTAAGCAGGAGCCGGGACGGATCGTCGCGGTGCGGATGATCAGTCCACTCGTGATTGGAATCGGGAAGGGTGAGATGTTTCTCGCCTCCGACATTCCGGCCGTGCTCCATCACACCCGCTCGTTTGCAATAATCGAAAACGGAGAGATGGTTGACATGTCCCCCGAGGGATGGCATATCGAGACCATCGATGGGGTTGCCGTCGAACGTGAGTTGTTCGAGGTCGATTGGGATCCGCAACAGGCCGAGCGCGGCGGCTACCCCCACTTCATGCTCAAGGAGATCTTCGAGCAGCCGGCTGCGGCGACCGAGACGCTGAGCGGAAGGATCACCGAGGACGGCCGGGTCGACCTGGACGGCGTCGACTGGCCGGACGGGTTCGTCGAAGATCTGGATCAGATCTGGATCACGGCCTGCGGGACCGCCTTCCATGCGGGTCTGGTCGGTAAGGAGATCTTTGAGCGACTCCTGCGGATTCCGACCGAGGCCGCTTACGCGCATGAGATGCGGTACCGCGATCCGATCATCACCGGCAACACGATGACGCTGGCGGTGAGTCAGTCCGGTGAGACCGCAGATACTCTGGCGGCGGCCAACCTGGCCAAGGAACGCGGCTCGAGACTGATCGCTCTGACCAACGTCGTCGGATCGACTCTGAGTCGTGATGCGGATGATGTCCTTTACACCAGGGCCGGCCCCGAGATCTCGGTTGCATCCACCAAGGCCTATCTCACGATGCTCCTCGGCGAATACCTCATGGCGCTTGCTCTGGGTGAGAGGCGAGATGCGTTCGACCCCGACGATCATGCTCGCCTGGTCGAGGCTCTGCGCCATCTTCCGGTCAAGATCGAGGAGGCTCTGGAACGCGACGCCGAGGTGAAGGTTGTCGCCGACCGTTTCGTCGGTCACGACGACGTCTACTTCATCGGTCGAGGTCTCGACAGCGCGGTGGCGATGGAGGGGTCTCTCAAGATGAAGGAGATCTCCTACATCCACTCCGAGGCGATGCCCGCCGGCGAGTTGAAGCACGGCACCCTGGCTCTCGTCACCGAGGGGACTCCGGTGGTGGTGGTGCTCACTCAATCCGATGTCTACGACAAGACGGTATCGGCGATCCAGGAGGTCAAGGCGCGTGGCGCGTTCGTGATAGCAGTGGCCTTCGAGGACGACGAGCAGATCGCCAAACACGCAGATGAGGTGCTTCGCATC
>JAZGIX010000028.1:0-3048 GCA_036482315.1 Acidimicrobiia bacterium
GGCGGTGACCGGGTACGACGGCCCTATCGAGGGACCGATCCCTACACTCCCGAAGAATCTCATGACGCCCTCTCCCCCTTCGGTCGATGTCGGCTTGATCGCTCGCACTCGACGACTCGCCGCCTGGCTGACTTCGGGACGGGGCGCCATCGTGATGGTCTCTCTCGTCACCCTCGTTGGATTTGCTCTTCGGATCTGGCACCTGGATACAGAGCCGCTGCACGTCGATGAGATCCGTCAGGTGACCAATGTGCAGGCGCCGTGGGGCGACCTCATTCAACTGTCCTACGGACTCCAGCAACCGCCCGTCGACTATCTCATCGGCAAGGCATTCGTGACCGTGCTGCCGGCGACGGACTTCGTCCAGCGGCTTCCAGCAGCCCTCTTCGGCACGGCTTCCGTGGGACTGGTCGGGTTGATCTTGATCCGGCAGGGCCAGCGGATCGCGGCGGTCTTTGCCGCACTCTTCATGGCTATCAGCCCGTTGCTCATCGAGCTGTCCCAGTTCGCCCGGCCCTACGCCCTGCCGATCTTTCTCGTTATCGCCACGGTCGCCGTCTACCAGCACCGGCAGCTTGGAGCCAGGGGATGGAAGACCACAGCGCTGTTCGCGGTCGTGGCGTCGATGGCGATGCTGTCGCGAGCGACGATGCCGATGATCGCCCTGGCCGGTCTGGGTCTGGTTGCGTTGATCAGGGGATTGGCAAAGATTTCGATGACTCAACCGGTGAAACTGGTCAGGTCCGATCCGCTTGGTCTTCTCGTGCTCCCGGCTTCGTTCCTGTTGGTTTGGGTCCCGAGCACCCTCTACCTGAACAGCGCCACCAGCCCCCTCTCCAGTTGCTGGACCTGCGACAAGTGGGGCCGTGTCGCCAACGCCGTCGAGAACTTCGGGAACTTCGGAGAACGGGCGCTGCGGCCGTCTTCGCTGGCTCTCTTGATTCTGGCCTCGGTAGGAGTCCTCGTGTTCGCAAAGGTTCGATCCGCTCTTGCCGGCAGCGCCTTGATCTGGCTCCCGCTGCTCATAACCGCTCCGGCGTTTGCGCTGATCCAGGCGATCGTGCTCCCGCCCAACACCTTCTTCGCCTACCGGTATATCGCGTTCTTGCCGGCCGGCCTCGCCGTCTACCTGGCGATCGCGGTCACGGCGCTGCTGCGGGGCATCGATCCGAAGCAGAGGCTTCTTCGCCGGACGGCCACCCTCTTGGTGCTGGTCGTCGCTGCGTCAATGGCGGTCGAGATGGTGTCGACGGTCAAGACCCAAGCTCAAACACTGGATCTGGCCGATTGGCGGTCCACCGCAGATCACATCGAGGCGATTGAAGTCGAAGGCGACGTGATCGTGTCGATCGACACTCGGCCTCTCTCGCCCGAATCGAAGTTTGGGTTCATGGCGGCGCCCCGGTACTACGACGGCACTTCGACCTTCGTGTCGCCGGCTCGAGCAATCGAACATCCCGAGTGGGCGATCGAGGCCGCCAGATACCATTTCGTGCTGTTCGTACCGAAGATGGCCGAAGGCTGGGTGGTGCCCGCGGGGTGGGACTTCGTCGAGTTTTCGGAGATGATGATCTTCTCTACCCCGACTCTCTCCAGTCACGAGGCTCGGATGGATGCATGGTGGGTGATGACGCAACAACTGCGACCCGACGTCGCCATACACACCCAGGCCGCAGCGGCCGGCTTGGAACACCTGGCCGGAACCTCGTTATATCCGTGGGAACAGGTAGTTCGCGAGCAGGCAGCGGCTATCGGCCAGCTGGAGTTTGCCGAAGAACTGCTGGTGGAGGCCACCGGTGGCTGACTCCAGAGAGAGTTAACAGCTGTTGTGCTCGCAGGGGAGCGGACTACGCGGAGGGTCAGCTGGGTCTTGGGATGGCGGGAGATGGCTCGAGTAGCGGGCGGTTCCTGTCCGCCGGTGCCGACTCGTAGACTCGGGCCACCTTCTAGAGAAGTAGGTAGCCATGGCAATGTCTGATGAGCACAAGGCAGCGTTGGCGCAGGGGCGTCAGGAGGCACGAGCCATCAAGGCGTATCTCGGTGCCGTTTCCGGTCGCAAGCGGGGCCGACCGGTTACCCGAGAATCCTTGATGGCACGGATCGAGCGACTCGATACTCAGATCTCGTCTGAAGCCAATCTCCTCAAGGCGCTCGATCATCGCCAGGCTCGGATCGAAGCAGAGCAGCGTCTGGCTGTGATCGAAGATCCGATCGATCTCGAAGCACTCGAGGCCGGCTTTGTCGCCCACGCCGCGGCGTATTCGGAGCGAAAGGGCATCTCCTATACGGCCTGGCGGGAGGCTGCAGTGTCGCCGGCTGTACTCAAGAAGGCCGGTATCGGCCGAGGCGGTTGACATGAGGCGGTCGGTCGGGTCCAACCGATCTGCCCATCTCTTGGGGCTTGGATTCATCGGCGCAGGAGTCGCCCACTTTGTACGCCCTGATATCTATGAGGCCATCATGCCGCGGTGGGTTCCGTGTCGGGTGGCGGTGCACCGATCGGCCGGGGTCGCTGAAGTGCTTCTCGGTGCCGGCATGTTTCTCGGTCGGACGCGATCGTGGGCTGCTCGAAGTCTCGTCTGGCTGCTGGTACTCATATTTCCGGCGAATATCGACATGGCCATCAAGAAGGTGGGGTTCCGACGCGGAGAAGATGGACGACTGAATCGTCACGAAGGTGCGTCGGTCGGTGTCCGCAATTGGATACGGCTGCCTCTTCAATTCGTGTTGATCGCTTGGGTCAGACGACATGCCGGACGACCAGTACGATCCTGATGGGCCCGTAGCTCAATGGTCAGAGCAGCGGACTCATAATCCGTCAGATGCAGGTTCGAATCCTGCCGGGCCCACGTGAGAGAACCCCAGGTCAGGGTCAAAAACCATTGCGCCGCAACGGTTCCCGATCCGCTGTCGGACTGCCGACGTTACGAGTCGATCCGAGTCGTTTCTGGACGTTTCTAGACATCGCGCGCCCATATCGCGCCCGCGGTAGATGATCGCCGTCGTCGAGTTCGGCGATTGGCTCGCACTTGGTGTAGCTGTCGCGGG
>JAZGIX010000029.1:0-7219 GCA_036482315.1 Acidimicrobiia bacterium
AGTATTCGTTCCTCCATCCCCATGAGGATCGCGAGATCGATGCCACTGAGGCACAACGACTCGATGGCAGTCCGCGCACCCAGTGGCGAATGCATCGTTTTACCCGCCTCAGTTGATATGTGAGTATTTACTCACCTATAGTCTCGGGTCATGGATGAGGTCTTCCGAGCCATCAACGATCCAAGCCGACGTCGGCTCCTCGACGCCCTGTTCTCCGAGGACGGCCAGACGCTGGGACGACTCTGTGAACACCTGCCGGCCATGACCCGGTACGGGGTCATGAGTCACCTGAGAGTTCTCGAAGGGGCAGGGCTGGTGACGACCCGCAAGGTGGGTCGGAGCAAGCACCACTACCTCAACCCGATACCCATTCGCCTCATCCAGGACAGGTGGATCAGCAAATACGCCGAGCGCACGGTCGGAGCGATGACCGCGATCAAGGCGGCAATCGAAGGAGAAGCCATGACGGCACCAAGTCACGTCTACACCACATACATCGCCGGGAGCGTCGCCGACGTTTGGCGCGCCATCACCGACGGAGACCAGACGGTCAAGTACTTCTACGAGACCAGAGTGGAGTCCACCTGGGAGCCGGGGAGTCCCATCCGCTATCTCGGCAAGGACGGATCAGTCGTCGCCGACGGTGAGATCATCTCGTACGAACACGAGGCCCGTCTCGAACTGATGTTCCACGCCCGGTGGGATCCGGAGTTGGAGGCCGAGGGACCCGTGCGCGAGGTCTGGATCGTGGCCGATGCAGGCGGAACGACGATGCTGACTGTCGAAATGCACGATGTCGCCGTCGATAGCAAGACGTTCCGCGAATTCACCGGCGGTTTCCCGTTCATCGTTTCCGGACTCAAGACCCTGGTCGAGACCGGAAAGGTGATGGCGGGCTAGAGAGGCTCAGACGGTTCGGATCAGACCCGACACGGCGGCGAGGAGACGGTCGGACTCATCGGTGCCGAACCGGACGACGCGACCACTGTCGAGAGCGAATTCGACGGCGTCGAGGCCCCACACATTCCACAAGGAACCCTTGGGAACCCATCTGATGCCGAAGCCATAGAGCCATCGGTTGCGCACCGCTCTCACCTCGGTGACCCTGCTCAAGTCGACGGTTTTGCGTGGCCACCCCCGGCCGAAGGCGGCCCGCGCCTTCGCCGGTTCCACCGTCACCGTCAGCCAGCTGAAGTGGGCGATGAACGCTATGAACACGACCGATCCGAGCACCGCGAGGAGCGTCACAATCACATCTCCCTCCGCCACCGCAACGACGGTGACCACGACGACGATCGGTACCGCAACGAACAGCCAGAGCGGAGACTTCTGCGTATGCTCGTAGAGCATCCGCTCAGGGTACAACTGGCTCAGACCCATCAACCTCGGCTGAGGCCGCAAGCACCCAACCCCGCTGCAGAGACCACTGCGTCGTCTCGCCAACCTGCAGCCTTGGGGATCCGGCCCGGCGAATCCGGATCGAGCCGTGCCCGGTGCCGATCGTGTAATCGGTGTGGGGCCCTTCGAACGTCAGATGTTCGACGATGCCCGACCGATCACCACCCAGGGTCGCCCATTCCGGCCGAACTACCAGTGTGGCCGGGCCCGGAGGACAGGAGGATCCGCCCTCGATCCGGGAGACGGACCCGGCGAACTCGACTTCGATCGTTCCCTCGCCCGATCCGACCAGGACGCATTTCAAGACGGACGTCGGCCCCGTCAAACCGGCAGTCCATACATCGACCGGCTCCCGATAGATGTGTTCCGGGCTGGCGATCTGAACGATCTGACCCGACCGCAGCACCGCCACCCGATCGGCAACCGCCAACGCCTCCGAAGCATCGTGCGTGGTGTACAAAGCAGCCGCGCCCGAGCGTCGCCGCTGCTCGACCAGCTCCTGCTGAAGAGCCGTTCGCAGTCCGGCATCGAGGTGGGCCGTCGGTTCGTCAAACAGGTAGAGAGCCGGTTCGGTCGCCAGCGCCCGGGCCAGGCCGACCCGCTGCTGCTGACCACCGGACAGCTGATCCGGCAACCGGTCCGCCAGATCGCTGATTCCGACAAGCCGCAGCAGTCGTTCGGCCTTGAGGCGAGCCTCGGATCGGCTCAAGCCCTGCCGCAGCATGGGGTACGCGATCGTGTCGATCGCGTTCAGATGCGGCCAGAGCGCATAGTTTTGAAACACCATGCCGACTGCCCGGGACTCCGGAGGGACCGATACCCCGGGTCCTGCGACCACGGTGCCGTCGATGGCGATCTCCCCGTGGTCCGGATCGAGCAACCCGGCGATGGCGTACAGGAGGGTTGTCTTGCCGGATCCGGACGGGCCGAGCAGCGCGACCGTCTCCGATCCGACCAGCTCCAGATCGAGCCCATCCAGAACGGGGTTCGATCCGTACCGGACGGTCACGGAGCGACAGCGCAGCGTCGAACTGGTCACTGTGCTCTACCTGCGTCCACCGGAGCCCTCCGCAATAGGAGCAAAGGAATCGCCGCCAAAGCTGCACCGACCGTCAGCAACACCGCGAGCGCCGAGGTCACGGTGGGCTCACCGAGTTGCTGGAGATTGAGCACCGACACGGCCAGCGTCTCGTTTCCCGGACCGTGCAGCAGACTCGACATCGTCAGTTCATGGAGGGCGAACACAAAAACGATGAGCCATCCCGTCACCAGCGCCGACCTGAGGAGAGGGATCACGATCGTTCGCGCCGCAGTGGCCGGAGTTGCCCCACAGAGGCGAGCCGCGCCGAATACTTCCGGCGAGACGGCATCGGCAGAACCCGACACCGGGCGATGCGCCAGGGCCCAGAACTTGGCGATGTAGGCGATGAGGATGATCAGCACCGTATCGCGCAGCACCGAGCCGTAGGCGAGGAGCACTGCAATCGCCAGCACCGAACCCGGCACGGCGAACGACAGGGCGGCCGCGGTACCGACGCCCGAGCGGCGCCGACGTTCCAAGACGACCAGAAGAGATCCGAGCCCGAGAGTGATCGTCGCCGCGGTCACGGCCAGCATCAGGCTGGTTCCGAAGGCTCCGACCGCACCCGAGTCGAGCACTTCCTCGAAATTGCCCAACGTCCAGTTCGTCGGAACGGGAGAGAGACCGACGCCCCTGGTGATCGACATCAGCACCAGCGCGACGAATGGGAGCAGCCCGGTTGCCATCACGTAGGCGGTGATCAGCCGGGCGGACCATCGAGTACCACCCGAAGATCCCCGCCGCGGACCACTCGGCTCGACGCGCAGCCGGATCCGACCACGACTGTGAACATCGGCCGTCCCGATGACGACGATCGTGGCCGCGGCGAGAAACGCTGCCAGGACCAGCACCCGGTCGAATGCTGCAGGATCCGCCGACAGCACCAGGTCCTGATAGATGCGAGTCGTGACGGTTCCGAACCCGGCCGGCGTCCCCAGAACCGCAGGGACCCCGAACGAGTTGGCCGACATGATGAAGCTGATCGCACCGGCTGCAATGAGGGCCGGTCGCAGCATTGGAAGCGTCACCGTGCGCAGTGCCTCCCATGGGGTCGCTCCGGAGACTCGAGCTGCCCGGACCAGATCTCTCTCGGTTCTGGCGTCGAGGGAGGAGAGGACGATCAGGTACGCGAGCGGCGTCGCGTTCACCACCAACAGGGTCACAACCCCTGCCGATCCGATCAGTCCGGGAAGCGACAACCCGAAGGCGTCGTCCAATAAGCCACCGGGGCCGTAGGCGGCGACCCAACTCATCGCAGATACGAACGGAGGTATCAGGAACGGGAGCGTCATCCCAACGACGACCAGTATCCGCTTCCGAGGCGAGAACGACGCGGTGGCGAGCGCGACGGCGGTGGCGAGGGTCAGCGTCACCGCAGTAGCGACCACCGAGGTCCACAGGGTGTGGAAGATGGGCACCCACACTCCCCCGGCCGCAAAGGTGTCCGCGATCGAGGACCGGCCGACGGTGACCAGTTCACGAGCCAATTCGAAGAGGGGATAGACGACGACCGCTGCGGCCGCGGCGAACACGAGCAACCAGCCGCCGGACTGCGGGAACCGCGAGGCGGCGCGGTCAGCCACCGAAGATGGAGCGGTAGGCGGCAAGCAAATCCTGCTGACGGTCGAACAGGATCTCCCAATCGACCGTCACCTGGAGACCGTCGATCTCCCACTCGATGTCGGCCAGAATCGGTTGCCACCCCGAGTCGGCGATTCGCTGTTGGGCATCAAACGACAACGTGTATTCCAAGAAGGCCTCGGCATCGGTGAGATCACCGCCAGACTCGACGATCGCCATCGGGCTGTAGAGAGCAATGGCACCGTCGGTCGGCCAGGCGATGGCGAGAGGTGAGCCGTTGTCGATGGCATTGCGCGCCGAAAAGGCAAGCGTGATGCCTACATCGAAGCGATCCTCGGCAACGCCGGTCACCACCTCGCCGGGAGCATTCACCTGGGTCGCACCGTTGGCGGCCAACGCCTCGTAGAACTCGAGACCGTATCCGTCGGTAGCGGCGAAGTAACCCAGGACCGCCAAACTCGATCCGGCAAAACCAGGATCCGGGAAAGCGACTCGACCCTCGAACCGCTCCTCGGTGAGGTCCGCCCAGGTCGCCGGCGGATCGATACCGTCCCCGACGACCATCACCATCGTGAGAAGACGGGTCCCCCAAAAGGTGGAAGTCCGGTACTCGTCGGCGATTATGGAGGAGCCATCCGGATTCCAGGAGTGGAGCAGGCCTTGGGCTTCGTACTGCTGCATCGAGAGAGGGTCGGTCAACCACAAGACATCTGCCCCGATCCCACCCTGGCGCTGCTCGGCGGCGATGCGAGCGGCCAACTCCCCGCTCGGAGCTCTGAAGACCTCCACCGCGACGTCCGGATGGTCCGCGGCAAACCCCTCAACGACCGAATCCACGGTCCCCTGGGTGACCGATGTGTAGATTCGCAGCGACTCGCCGCCCCCGGCGGAACACGCAGCCGTGATCGCTATCAACAGCGCAATAGGGACGGCCATCCGCCTCGGTCTCATCCGTAGTCCTCCTGGTACCGAGACTAGATACCCGGCGCATTCGGCCGAACTCCAATCCCGACTCCCATGCGCCCTGAGCCCGGCCCGTCTCGGTCACCCGAGGATCAGCGCCGGACCCGGGTGGGTCACCCTCATGTTGGTGATGTCGAGCTGCAGACGGGAGTAGTGCCTCAAGTTGCCGAGCTGGCGGGCATTGAGTCGGTCGCACACCCAGTCCCAATGGAGCGCCACCCAATCGCCCGGGGAAATGTCGTCCACCAACGCCCGCCCGTCGACAACTCGCTGTGCCGTCTCCAGCCTGGGCGGGCCCAGCCCGATGACCTTTCCGTCCCAGGTGAGCGGACGCGACCGCACCACGACAGTGTCTCCTGCGGACTCGACCACCCGGCCCCACCTGATCCGACAGCCCTGCAGGATCTCGAGCGGCTCACCCCGTTCCGACTCGGTGAGAAGGCCCACCCACGGGTAGACGCTGAACACGTGGAATGCGTGATGCGGGACGATGCCGTGTGGAATCGCTTCGGTGAGCTGTGCCCAACGCGACCCGGCTCGCCCGCGGAAGCTGTCGTCGAGTTTGTCGCCGAAGGCCGAGACTTCGATCCCTTCCAGCAGCGAGTTGCCGATCCAGTACGCCTCGACGACCCGTTGATCGAAGGGATCAGAAATCCCCGAAGCGGCGGCAATGAGCGTCAGATACGGCCACGGACCGGTGAACGACTTTGCCAGTTCGAGCAGCCCGGGATCGACCACACCGCTCGATCCATATTCGAGCAACATCCCGTGATCGGGCGGTCCGCAGTAGCCCCGCAGGTTGGGCGGGTAGGCGTACCGGGTGAACATTCTCAGTCCTGAAGGCACCGTCGGGTCGGGCATCTATTCCATTGTGCCATCCACCCGGAACCGCTAGATCAGACGGGCAGACGGCAGACAGCAGACATCAGACATCAGACATCAGAGGATCACTCTTCTTGCTGAAGTCTGAGATCTGAAGTCTGAGAGCTGCAAGCTGCACGCTGCACGCTCTTCAGATCAACCAACGCTGGAAAACTGCACCATCCAGAACTCGAACACGTTGAGAATTCCCTCACGGACACCTGTGTGCACCGCCCACGATCGCCCGGCCCACGACGCTCCGAAATCCCTGATCTCGATTGCAGAGCCGTCCCCGTCCACCGGCCAGACCCCCAAGGCAAGGGTCCCGCCTTCTTCGACCGCCAACATCACGTAGTACTCGTGACCGACCTCCGGCACCAGATCGGGAACCGAGAAGAGACCCGTGATTTCCACCGCTCCCTCATAGTGTTCGGTCACCACCGCGTCCGGGTCTGGCTCGGCACCCATTCGGAACCCGAAACGGCGGTATTCGGAATCCCCCACCGTCCCCGAAACGAGGAGTGCTTGGGCCTTCGTCCGCACGCTGTAGGAGATCCGGAACACCACCGCCGTCCCCGGCTCGACGGCGAAATTCGAAAGCAACCCTCCCCCGCCGATCGTGGTCCGGGTGCCGACGATTATCCGGTCCGGCAGCATCTCCCAGCGTCCGGCAAATCCGTCGAGGTCCCACCGCTCCGAGTCCTCGGTGAAGTCGTCGTAGTCGACGAGTGCGGTATCGCGCAGCAGGGCGGCCACCTGACCGGGAACCGCCGGCGTCGAACCTGCCGGGAGGATCACCTGTGGCGGGGGACGCAATGCTGTCGTGGTCGACGTGGTAATCGCCACACTCGACGTGGTGGTCGCTTCGGGTGTCGAAGTAGTCGATACCAGGGGTGCCGGTGACGTGGTTGGGCTGGTTCCCGGAAGGGCACTTGACAGGGCATCGAAGTCGCCGCGCGACGAAATGACGACCACCACCGCGACGAGCACCACCACGATGACGCCGATCCCGTATCTCAACACCCGGCGTCTCGACAGACCGGCGGGACGGGGGGAGTCGATGTGGGGTGGTTCTGCGTCCGGCGGGATCAGCTCGACGAGCACCTCTGGTCGAACGTCATCGGCTAGAGGTGCTCCACACGAACACACCAAGGCATCCTCGGGGATCCCGGTGGCGCCACAACTCGGACACGTGTGTGTCATTCACCACCGACCCTATCGGGGGATTGGCTAAACGACGACCGACGTATCTGATCACCCTCCCCTTGGGCGTCGGGTCGCGCGCGAGGACCGACGGTTCGATGTCTGGACTACTCCCCCCTGGAGGGGGAGTCG
>JAZGIX010000030.1:0-9669 GCA_036482315.1 Acidimicrobiia bacterium
TTTCGTTTACATGCATAAATCTATTCTCGAAAACTGTTTCTCTAACGACAGACGTTCCTTGAGCGGTCGTAAGCATTGCCCATGATGTCCCAACCCGGGTGTATCTCAGCGGAGTACTTGCCTGCACCAATCGGGTGGACGCCGGTCGCCGACGCGAGCCCGTTCACCGGACAGGTTCCAGGGCACCGAGTCGTTCGATGAGATCCACTACCCGATTCGAGTATCCCCACTCGTTGTCGTACCAGGAGAGCACCTTGACGGTGTTGCCGGCCAGGACCTGGGTCGAAGGAGCATCGAAGATGCTCGAGTGGGGATTGCCGATGATGTCCGTCGATACCAGCGGGGCCTCGCTGTATTGGACGATGCCCTTCATCGGGCCCTCGGCCGCTTTGCGGACGGCGGCGTTCACCCGGTCGACCGTGACGTCGGTCTCGAGTTCGACCACGAGATCCACCGTCGAACCATCTGGGACGGGGACTCTCATGGCGATGCCGTCGAGCTTGCCGTCCAACTGCGGCAGCACCTTCCCTACGGCCTTGGCCGCGCCGGTGGTGGTCGGGATGATGTTCTCGGTGGCCGCCCGGCTCCGGCGAAAGTCCGCATGCGGTACATCTGCGAGACGCTGATCGTTCGTATAGGCATGAACCGTTGTCATCACGCCGCGCTTGATCCCGAATTCATCGTCGAGAATCTTGGCGATCGGCGCCAGGCAGTTGGTGGTGCAGGATGCATTCGAGACGATGTGGACATCCGATACGAGATCGTCGTCGTTGACGCCGAGCACCACCGTGGCATCGAGCTCATCCTTCGCCGGAACGGTCAGGATCACCCGTTTCGCACCTGCCTCCACGTGTTTCATGACAGCTTCGCGGGTCCTGAATACGCCGGTGGCTTCGATTACCACGTCGATTTCCAACTCGGCCCACGGAAGAGCGGCCGGATCGCGCTCGGTGAGCAGTCGTACTCGATGGCCCCCCGCTTCGAGGACGCCATCCGCAACGGTCACGTCGCCCGGGAATTGCCCCATCACCGTGTCGTACTTCAGCAAGTAGCCGGTCATCTCATCGTCGGCGATATCGTTGATGGCGACGATCTCGATGCCCGAATCAGGACGTTGCGAGACGACGCGAAAGACGCTGCGACCGATTCTGCCGAAACCGTTGATGGCAATCTTCATGCCGAGGCTCCTTCCGTTGCGAATGCAGCCATCCGGCCTATGACATCGACTACTCGGGCTGCGTATCCCCAGCCATTGTCGAACCAGACGATGGCCTTGATCATGGTTCCGTCGATGACCATGGCTGCTTTCCCGTCCCAGAGGGCACTGTGGGTGCTCCCGATGACGTCACTCGAAACGATCGGATCTTCGGTGTAACCGATCACATCTGTGCGGTCTGCCGCCTGCTTCATTGCTGCGTTGAGGCCCTCGGCCGTGGTGGCCTGGTCGATGAAGGCGACCAGATCGATATTCGAACCGTCGGCGACCGGGACGTTCAATGCCATGCCGGACAGCTTCCCGACCAACTCGGGCATGACCTTCTCGACGATGTCGGGCGAGTTGGTGGCTGCCGGGATGATGTTCTCGGCTGCGGCACGTGACATGCGGAGATCTCCGCCCGGAACGTCGGCGAGGCGCTGCTCGTTGGTAAAGGCGTGGACGACGGTGAACATCGCTCTATCGAGTCCGAAGTTCTCGTCGATCACTCTGAGAACCGGTGCGAGCGCATTCGAGGTGTTAGAACCGAGGGCGATGACATCGTCGTCGGGTCCGAGCACTTCATCGTTTACGCCGATGATCAGCGTGTCCATCTCGTTCCAGTCCTCGGGGGTTGATGCGAGCACGACTTTGGAGGCTCCCGCTTCGATGTGACGCCTGCACTCGGCGAGGGTTCGGTGCTTTCGAGTGGCCTGCACGACGATGTCGATGTCGTGGGCTCCCCAATCGACATCACCGGGTTCGGCGCCGCCGAGGATCGGAACCCTTCGGTCGTCGACGACCAGGTCGGAGCCGTCGAGTTCTACCTCGCCCGGGAATCGTCCGAAGATCGTGTCGAACTCGAGCAGGTAGACCAGCGCTGCTGGATCGGCGATGTCTGCAATGGCGGTCACCTCGATGTCGGGGTGATCTTCGAGTTGGCGAAAAACGTTGCGTCCGATGCGGCCGAAGCCCATCAAACCGACGCGAATCGGGTGCGTCATCAGGTCCCTTCTTCAGTCCTCTCAGCGTACCGTGGCCTGGGTCTCAGTCGGCCGAGGTAGCGATTCGGGCGCTGGTAACTTTCGGCGGTGCCCTTCCCGACTCCAGAGCCGGATCTGGCCGCACGGCTGATCAGAGGCCGCGGCGAGGTCGACGGACTCCTTGCCGAGGCGCGACGCCTGCGCGACGACGGCCGGGGCAGGACGATCACATACTCGCGCAAGGTATTCGTGCCGCTAACCACCCTGTGTCGCGACAAGTGCACCTACTGCACGTTCGCCAAACCGCCGGGGGCAGGGGGCGAATTCTTGACGCCCGACGACGTGATGGCGATTGCCGGGGCGGGAGCCAGGTACCACTGCACCGAGGCTCTCTTCACTCTCGGCGACCGTCCCGAAGACCGCTGGCCACAGGCGGTGTCGTTCCTTGCCGAGCACGGCTGCACTACGACGTTGGAGTATGTCGCTCAAATGACGGAACAGGTACTCGCCGAAACCGGGGTCTTTCCGCATGCCAACCCGGGTCTGATGGACGAGGACGCAGTCGAGATGCTCCGGCCTTCCAATCCCTCGATGGGGCTGATGCTCGAGAACTCGTCGCCGCGGCTGATGGAGCCCGGGATGCCCCACCACGATTGTCCCGACAAGGATCCGACTCTACGCATTGCGACGATACGCGCTGCGGCCGATGCCCGAGTGCCCTTTACGACCGGCGTATTGGTCGGCATCCAGGAAACCGTCGAGGAGTTGGTGGACAGTTTGTTTGTCCTGCGCGATCTCAGCTCCGAGACCGGGGCGATCCAGGAGGTGATCGTGCAGAACTTTCGCGCCAAGGCCGACACTCCGAAACGCCACGATGCCGAGCCGACCGTCTCCTACTTTGCCCGGGTGGTGGCGGCGGCGCGCTGGATCCTCGGCCCGGAGATGAATCTCCAGGTTCCGCCCAATCTGACGGAACGGTTCGAGGTGTACCTGGATGCCGGAATCAACGATTGGGGTGGGGTTTCGCCATTGACGATCGACTGGGTCAACCCTGAGGCTCCATGGCCGCATCTGGAAGAGTTGCGAGCCCGGACCGAGGCTGCGGGATTCGAGCTTCGACCGCGGTTGCCGGTGTACCCGGAGTACATCGAAGCCGATTGGATCGACTCCGCACTTCTGCCACTGCTGGAAGCAGCTTCCGACGACGATGGGTACGCAATTGAGGCCACGACGTCAGGAGTGGACTCAGTCGCCTGGGGTCGGGGCCCCCGGGTGACACAGCGATGAGCCATATGGCGAAGAGCCACGAATACCGCGCCCGAGATGGAGACCGCATGATCACGTTCTTGAGAATCCGCCCGGCTGGCGAGGTCGAGGAGACATGGGCCGAGACCCGGCGGCGGGAGGGAACGACCGCATTGGAACTTGTGGCGCCGTCCGAGACCGACGTTGCGGCGTGCCTGGCCGCCGGAGTGCTCCCGATCGCAACCGGAGGTTCGGCCACCGGTGGAGCTGCATTCGTGGGAGATCCCGAACGGATAATGGGGCTGGCCGACGCCGGTATCGCCTGGTGGCGGCTCACCGTCGTGGCCGAAGGAACGCCCGCCAGCGTCATAGATGCGGCTGCCCGCAGCGGTGCAGGGTTTGTGAGGGTCGGTCGAAGTCGGGTGGCCGACGTCGCCGGACTTCTCGACCTTCCGGCACTCGAGAGTTCGGTCTCGGTGTTCGTCGACTCGGTGGATGACGCGGTAGCCGCGGTGGAGGCCGGCGCTTCTGATCTCCTGCTGCGCGATTGGGACACCGAGAGCATCGGAGATCTGCGAGATGCTCTCGAGGAGCCTCTGGTAGAGCGGACGGCGTTTCCGATTGGTGTGCCGATTGATGATCTGCGTTCGGAACTCTCGCCCGAGATCTTCTCTGCCGCTCTCAGTCAGTTGGACGGAAATGGCGCAGCGCGACCTCGGTATTCCTGGGCCCCCGGTCGCAGTGAGCGTGTCCCGGTCCCGGCGAGTCGTTTGTCTGCGGAGTGGCTCGACCCCAGATGGATTGCCGAGCCGCCTCCGGCAGGGTTCGACGCGGTTCGTCCTGAGGTCAAGGGGATCCTGGAGCGGTCGTTGACCGGCCGCCGACCGACACGCGACGAGGTCGAAGAGCTGTTCCGGGCCCGTGGCAACGAGGTCGACGCGATAGCGCGGGTCGCAGACGAACTCCGCCGCGACTTGGTTGGCGACACTGTTTCGTACGTCGAGAACCGCAATATCAACTACACCAACCAGTGCTATTTCCGATGCGGGTTCTGTGCGTTTTCGAAGGGACCCCGTTCGCTGAACCTGCGGGGCGATCCTTATTTGCTCGAGGTTCACGAGGTCGCCTTCCGGGCCAAGGAGGCCTGGGAAGCGGGGGCGACAGAGGTGTGCCTTCAGGGAGGCATCCATCCCGAGTTCACCGGCGACTTCTATGTCGCGGTGGTCGAAGCGGTCAAAGAAGCCGTGCCCGAGATGCACGTGCACGGATTTACTCCACTGGAGGTCTGGCAGGGAGCCGAGACCCTCGGAATCGGCGTCGCCGAATTCCTGGCGCGGCTCAAGGAAGCCGGACTTGGAACGCTGCCGGGCACGGCGGCCGAGATCCTCGACGACCGGGTCCGGACTCACCTCTGTCCCGACAAGATCACGACCGCGGAATGGGCTCATGTGATGATCGTGGCCCATGAGATGGGCCTGCGGTCGACGTCGACGATGATGTTCGGCCACATCGACAACCCCGCCGCCTGGGCAAATCACTTTGACGTCTTGCGGCTGATCCAAGAACGAACCGGCGGGTTCACCGAGTTCGTGCCGCTTCCGTTTGTCCACATGGGGGCGCCGATCTTTCTCAGGGGTCGCGCCCGGCCCGGCCCGACGTGGGACGAGGTAGTCCTGGTGCACGCGGTGGCTCGGATCGCATTTTCGGGTCTGATCGACAACATCCAGGCGTCGTGGGTCAAGCTGGGCCTGCAGGGTGGAGCAGCATTGCTGCGCGCCGGCTGCAACGACATGGGGGGCACCCTGATGAACGAGAACATCTCGCGTTCCGCCGGCGCCGAACACGGCCAGTCGGTCTCGGCCGAAGAGATGGAGGCGGCAATCACGGCCGCCGGCCGGACTCCGGTGCGGCGCACCACGTTGTACGAGGTAGCGGAAGCGCGACTGGCTTAGCGTGCAGCTTGCAGGCAACTGTCGCGTCGCAAGGCTTCGGAGTCGGAGGGCCCCCCCTCCAAAAGCCTCCGGCTTTTGACTCCCCCTCGAGTGGGGAGTGATTCCCTCTTGCTAATTGCTAGCGACTAATCACCCCTGGGGATGTATCTCTCCTTCCGCCACCCAGCCCTCGACGTTCTCGTCGGCCACTACGTGAACCCAGCCACCGAGGGTTCGCTTCGCCAGATACCAGTTACCCGGCTTTAGCTCGGCGACGGTGCTCGTTTGGTCCGTGAAGTCGAAGACGTCGGTGGGTGCCATCACGTAGCACCAGTAGGGGCCACCCGGTGGCGCCGGCTGAGGGCGCGGTTCCACCGGCGACTCGGCGATAGGGGTGTTGGCTGCTTCTTCATGCATCGCGGTGGGTGCCGCTGGTTGTGGCGTCGGCTCCGATGCCTCGGGTTCGGGCGCCGGAGCGGGTTGGCGAATCGGCGCGGGCCGGAGAACTCGCCGCTCTCGTCGCTGGTCCCTGATGGTGGGGTTGAACAGAGAAGCGCTGATGAACCCGAGTCCGCCGACGGCGATCATCACTCCGGCCAGCGACGGATACGAGACTTGGAGGCGCCCGAATTCCTGTCCGATCAGGGTGAGCCCCGTGCCGGTGGCGATGCCTCCGAGGGCCGCCGCGGATCGCGCCCACCGGCGGCGAGAAGCCACTGCGCCCATCTGACCGGTGATGCCACCCAGCGCCAAACCCAACGCGGTGAGCCCGGTCAGAGTGGCGAAAGGGAAACGTCCCGATACTCGAATCCACACCGCGGCACCGCAGCCGTCGGTCTCGCCCTCGACCCGGAACAACCCGACGCTGTATGGGCTCACGTCGTCGAGGGAGATGGTCACCAAGAACTCCTGTTCCGGCGTTGCGTAGGTCGAGGTGTTCGACTCGATGGTGATGGGGCCGATGACGAGCTCGACGCGTGCCGATCGGGTTCCGGTGGAGTCGGTTCCCGCGAAGATGAGTGTGTCTTCGGTGTCGAGTTCGAGCGGGCTGTTCAACGAGTCGATTCGCTCGGCTTCTATTCCGTTGAACGCGACGACGCAGTTTTCGGTGACTTGGGCGTGGGCCGGGGCGATCCCGAGCAGCGCTGCGATGCAGATGAGCGCGAATGAAGAGAGCCTCCGGAGCACCTGATGACGATACCTGACCCACCTTCCGACTCGCGCCGGATACGCTCGGGTCGTGCGCATCTCGATCGTCACCCTCTTCCCGGAGTTCTTCGACTCGCCTCTGAGCGTCAGCATCGTGGGCCGTGCCGTCGACGCCGGGTTGGTCGACGTCGACATCGTCGACCTCAGGTCTTACGGTCTGGGACCCCATCGGCAAGTCGACGACGCGCCCTTTGGAGGCGGTCCCGGGATGGTGATGATGATCGAGCCGCTCGCCGATGCACTCGACCCGCTCGAATCGTCGCACCGCGTCCTGCTTACCCCCGGCGGATCTCGACTATCTCAGGATCACTTGGACCGGTGGGCCGACGCTGAGCATCTGACGCTGGTGTGCGGCCGCTTCGAGGGAGTCGATGAGCGGGTTGCCGAACGGTTCATAGACGAAGAGGTTTCGCTCGGAGACTTCGTGATCGCCGGCGGAGAGGCTGTCGCCACCGCGATTGTCGAAGGGGTCGCCCGCCTGTTGCCCGGCGTCGTCGGGAATCCGGAGTCGATCAAGCGAGAGAGCTTCCGAGATGGTCTGCTCGAGGAACCCCAGTACACGAGGCCCTCCGAGTTTCGGGGGTGGACGGTTCCGGAGATCCTTCTGAGCGGGGATCACCAGAGGATCGACGAGTGGCGCCGAAGTCAGCAGCTGGAGAGGACCAGGCGACGGCGACCCGATCTTCTTGAGGAATTCGTCGTGGCGTCCGGTGATGAGTATGATCCGGCGGCGCCGGACGGTCGTCCGCGCGACTCTGAAGGGACTCCCGATGAACACGCTTGACCAGGTCGAAGCCGAATACCTCCGCGATGACATTCCCGACTTCGGCCCCGGCGACAATGTCAAAGTCAACGTCAGGGTTGTCGAGGGCGGTCGCGAGCGGGTTCAGGTGTTCGAAGGCGCCGTTATCGCCCGTGACGGGGGAGGGCTCCGCGAGACCTTCACGGTACGAAAAGTCAGTTTCGGTGTCGGTGTAGAGCGTATCTTCCCGGTTCATGCTCCGATCATCCACAGCATCGAGGTGACCCGCCGCGGAGATGTGCGTCGCGCCAAGCTCTACTACTTGCGGGACCGCATCGGCAAGGCAACTCGCATCAAGGAGAAGCGGGACTCCTAACACACCTGCCGCCGATTGCAGCGATGGGGTGAAGGTACTCTCCGGCCCGTGAATCCCGACCCAACCGAGCGTCCGACTGCCGCGGACTCAGCCGAAAGCGATTTGGGCGACCCGATCGACATCGAAGCCCCCGCCGACCCCTTTCGGTCAGACCCAGCATTGGAGGCGTTGCGCGACGACGCTCGGGTCCGTGGAGAGAAGTCGGACGCCACACGGGCATTCTGGAAAGAACTGCCGCTGCTGATCATCGTGGCGCTTGTCGTCGCAGTCGTCATCAAGACTTTCCTGGTGCAGGCGTTCTTCATTCCATCGGCCTCGATGCGTGACACCTTGCTCGAAGGCGATCGGGTGATGGTCAACAAGCTCGCCTTCCGGTTCGGCGAACCGGGACACGGCGATGTGATCGTATTCGACTCGCCACTAGAGGAATTGTCCGACGGCGAGAACATCTTCGGCGCGATTCTGCGCAACATCGGAGAGTCGCTCGGGCTTTCCACTCCCGACACGGCCCTCATCAAGCGGGTCATCGCCCTGGAGGGCGACACCATCGAGATTCGAGAGAATGCCGTTTTCATAAATGGGACGGCGATCGACGAGACCTACCTCACACGGAATGTGCGTATGCCCGACTTCGGACCGGAGCAGATTCCGCCCGACCACGTATTCGTCATGGGTGACAACCGCAATCAGAGCGAGGACAGCCGCAGGTTCGGCCCGATACCCGAGTCGTCGATCATCGGAAGGGCTTTCGTTCGCGTTTGGCCACCCAGCCGCTGGGGGGGGATCTAGCGGTCCTTCGGACCGCAGTCTCCAGTACTCGATGGGCGTGGCGCGGGGCGTGATCGACGTGCCGGCCCGGTGACCCGTGAGGTCTCGGTCGAGTCACCAGTCAGAACAGGCATCGGGCATCGGGCATCGTTACTGGTTACTGGTTACTGGTCACTGATGTCTGGTTCTCGTGGCGCGTTGGGGAGATACTTGCGTCGAGCACAGAGAACGCACGAACTGCAGCAGGGTTACCATCCGCTCCCGACCCGCCCGGGGCCGGCAGGAGAGGCGATGAGCGAAGAAGATCTTGAGCGTTACGAGTCCGATGTCGAGCTCCAGATCTATCGCGAGTACCGCGATGTTCTCCCGATGTTTCGGTATGTCGTAGAGACCGAGCGCCGCTTCTATTTGGCGAACGGTGTCGACATGAAGACGCAGCAGTCCGGGACCTCAGTGTTCTTCGATATCGAACTCGAGGATGCGTGGGTATGGGACATGTACCGACCGGCCCGGTTTCTGAAGAAGGTGAGGGTGCTCACATTCCGCGACGTAAACGTCGAGGAAGTCGAACACCCGGATCTCGAGCTGCCCACCGACGACGCCTAGGCGACGTCGGCGAAGAGATCGCTGCCCGTTTCCTTGCCCGGAGGGGCTGCCCGATACTCGCTCGCAATGTACGTGCCGGTCGCGGTGAGATCGACCTGATCATCAGAGACAGCGGGGTTGTTGTCGCGGTCGAGGTGAAAATGGGTGCCACCCCGATGGAGCAATTCACCGACGACAAGATTGCTGCCGTACGGGCTGCGATGCGTCGGCTGCAGCCGGCGCCGCAACGGCTCGATCTGGTGACGGTCAATCCCCACGCCGGGGGAGTCACGGTTCGCTGGTACCGCGGCGCGGGTTAGAGGGGGATCGCTCAGCAGACTATTGGCGCCCGTGGCGGCGGCGCTGTTCGATATGCCAGCACCCTCGATGCCAGTGGCGACGAAGATCGGGTTCGAGTTCGGGAGTGACCACGAGGTGTCCTTCTCCGGGTTCGATGGAGCCGTCACATCCTGGACAGACGTAGCGCTTGCGGGCGGCGTACGGCTGCACCGGAGTGACGACCTCTATCCCGAAAGGGCCGCCCATGCCACGAGAGCCACGGCGATGAGAAGCGTTCCGATCACCAAAGCAAAGTCGAGTGCAGTCTTCCGCTGCGAGCGGAAGGGGTTGAAGCC
>JAZGIX010000031.1:0-2556 GCA_036482315.1 Acidimicrobiia bacterium
GATCGCCCGATCGCCTCTCAGCTCCAGCTGAGCTCGCGCGGCATCCATGTTGCCGAGCCTGCGGTAGGCCAGCGCCAGCTGGTAGTGGACGATCGTTGCCTGCGGCTGCAGCTCGAGGGCGCGTGTCAGGTGTTCGACCGCCTCCTGGTGATTGCCGAGGGCGTCGGCCGCTCTCCCGAGACCGCCAAAGGCGGCCGCCTCGGATGGGCTGAGCTCGAGAGCGCGCTGAAAAACCCGGTAGGCCTCCTGGTTCTCGCCGAACGCCAGGTGGAGCTCGGCGAAGTGAAGCAGGGTAGGAACGTCCTCGGGCCGGAGCTCGAGGGCGCGTTCGTACGCCTCCCTTTCGAGCTCGAGTTTGCCGACGATCCCGTAGATGAAACCGAGGTAGTAGGGCCAGCGGAAGTCGGTGGGATCGAGGCGCTCGGCGTTCGAGAATGAGACCTCTCCGGCGTCGGTCAGATGATGGGCGATGTAGTAGGTGCCAAGAGTTCCGTAGGCCTCGGCGAGGACCTCATCGGATGCGGATGGCTCCGGTGACGAGACTCGCTCCTGCAGCTCCTCCAGCCGGCGCCGGGTGGCATCTTCCATGGTCGACAGATCGGGCAGCGGCAGCGGTGTGAGCTCCGAGCGGTCGCTGGCCCCGGCCTGGAAAGACAGGACGAGCGCCATCGAGAAGACAACCGTCGACCGCACGGTGATCATCCGTTCAATCACCGCTCTTCGCCTTCGATCCGGTGCCCTTGCTCAAGGTCGTGTAGCTGTCGACAGCGACGTCGCTCCACCCTTCCACCGACCCGTCAGGCCAGTGGACCTCGACCCGATCTACGGCCGTGTCCTTCCCCAGGCCAACCAGCAGACGGGGATCGTTGGCCGAGGCAAAACCACCATCGGTACGGACGCGCCGCCAGAGGGTGGGCTTGCCCTTGCGGTGCACTCCGACCCAGGCTCCGATCTGGTCCCGTGGTGGCGTGCCCGCGACCAGCCGGAGGCCGATCCAGTGGTTGGAGTTGCCGACGGTGTTGATGAGCAGTCGCGCCCGGCCGTTGCAGTTTTCCAGGAGCACATCGGTGTCGCCGTCGTTGTCGATATCGCCGAAGGCCAGGCCCCTGCTGACCTCGAGGAGCTCGAAGACCGAGCCCGCCGACGCGGTCACGTCCTCGAATCTGTTGGAACCGACATTTCGGAACAGCTGATTGGGCTGGCTCATCGGGAACGGGTCGCCCTCGCGCACCAGAGCTTCGATGACGAAGACATCGCCGCTCGCGGTCAAGAGATCGAGCAGACCGTCATTGTCGTAATCGAAGAATCGAACCCCCCAGCTGGTCCGACCGACACTCGGCGGGCCGAGACCGCTGGTGGAGGTCGCGTCATTGAAGAGGCCCGTTCCATCATTCGCGTAGAGCGTGTTGGTCTGGGAACTGAGGTGGGTGATGAAGAGATCTTCGTCACCGTCCAGGTCGTAGTCGGCGGCGTCAACCCCCATGCTCGACTCGCTCCGTCCGTCCGCGTTCAAGGCAGTGCCGCCGAAAATTCCGTCGTCGATGAAGGTGCCGTCCTTCTGGTTGATCCACATGTGGTTCGGCGCCATGTCGTTTGCGACGAAGACGTCCATCCAACCGTCGAGATTGAAGTCCGCGGCCATGACGCCGAGGGCATAGGAGGCTTCGTGTTGTACCCCGCTCTCGAGGGACCGATCCTCGAAGGTGCCGTCGCCCCGATTGCGGTAGAGCCGATTGGTGACCGCGGCGTACGCTCCGGGTGCACAGTAGCCGGGGATTCCGGAGGGCAGCCGGCAGATCTTGTGGTTCTCGTAGGTGAAGGCCAGATAACAGCCGACAAAAAGATCGAGCCAGCCGTCGCGATCGAAGTCGACGAAGGTCGCTCCCGAGTTCCAACGGGGGTCGTCGATGCCGGCCGCCCCGATCACCTCCTCGAAGGTGCCGTCGCCCTTGTTCCGCCACAGCTGGTTGTGGCCGAAGTTGGTCAGAAAGATGTCGACCCAGCCGTCGTTGTCATAGTCGGCCGTCGCGATGCCGACGCCGTAGCCGTCGGCCCGGATCCCGGACGTCTCCGTCACATCTTTGAAGGAGAGCGTGCGGGTGCCGTCTTGGGCGACCACCAGATCGTTGCGGTAGAGACGATCCTGGAGGGGGAAGCCCTCTTGAGGCGGCGGGTCGGCGTCGGCGATTGTCTTGCCGGGGCCCAACATCTCACCCTGGATCAGATAGAGGTCGAGATCGCCGTCGTTGTCGTAGTCCAAAAGACCAACGCCGGGTCCGCTGATTTCAACGATATAGAACTCGCCGGAGACCCCCGCGAAGTGGACGAAGTCGACGCCTGATGCCTCGGCCCGATCCTCGAAAACCTCGCGTCCTGCGGTTGGGCTCTCGGAGTAGACTACACAGGGTGAGATTGCGAGGGTCAGCAACAACATTCTGATCCAATCGCAGCTGCGCACCACCGAAAACCTCCTGTTCCTCTGCAAATGTCCTACAGGCGATCGCGCGCCGTGTGCATATAGTAGTCGACCACGATCGCCGTCTCCGGGGATACTCT
>JAZGIX010000032.1:0-4400 GCA_036482315.1 Acidimicrobiia bacterium
CATCAGAAAGATGTCGGAACCGGCCTGGATCAGGTGGGCCAGTTCGATATCAAAGCCCCGGTGGTACCCGGCGTCTGACGGGAACCGCTCGGCGAACGTGTCAAACATCGCTTCCAGTCCCGGGTCGCCGGTCCCGATGACCGCCAGTTGAACGACCCGGGTCTCGAGCAGCGGCGGCAACGTGTGACGGAGCAATTCGAAGCCCTTTTGCTTCGTCAGGCGAGACACCACGCCGAGGACGGGAACGTCGGCGGGATGTGCCAGCCCGAGCCGGTCGCGCAGCGCAGCCGTGCTGGCGGCCTTGGGATCCAGCGTGGCCGGGCCGTACGGGGTGGGTAGGTGAGGATCGTCGCTCGGGTCCCACTCGGTGCCGATGCCGTTGAGCACCCCCACAAGATCGGTCTGTCTGGCCCGCAGCACATCATCCAACCCTTCGCCGCGCTCGGCGGTGAGAATCTCGTTCGCATAGGTGGGACTCACTGTGGTCACCACCTCTGCGGCCCGGATGCCGGCCCGCAGCGAGTTCACGCCGCGGTCACCTTCTTCGATCGCCGGATGCTCGGGGTCGAGACCCATCCTCTCCATGTCCGACGCCGGGAACCATCCCTGGAAGGCCAGGTTGTGAATGGTGAGGACTGCGGGCACCTCGGGCCAGTGCCCTCCTCGGGCGTCGGCATGCAGCGGAAGCAGAGCGGTGTGCCAGTCGTTGACGTGCAGCACTTCGGGTGTCCAACCCATGGCGTCGCAGGCCGCCAGCACGGCCCGGCAGAAGACGGCATAGCGGAGATGTTCGTCGGGTCCTGACGGATAGATTTCGTTCCCGGAGAACCATTCAGGTCCGTCCACCAGGAGGATCGCGGGGCCGGGGCCGTCGAGGGTGTGGATCGCCGCCGTTCCCAACGGACCCAGGTCGAGGTTCTCCAACCCGGGCACCACCGACTCGGCTCTTCCGGCAGGGTCGAGGACTTCGTATCTGGGGAGGAAGACCCGAATGTCTTCGCCTTGTTCGGCCAGCGTCGCCGGGAGCCAGCGTGACACGTCGCCAAGACCTCCCACGTGGGCGTGTGGAGCCATCTCCGCGGTAACAAAGGCGATCCTCACTACACCACCGTGTTGGGGAGGATTGTTGCCCCCTTGGGGACCACGATGATGCCGTCGCGGATGTGCCAGCCCTGGCCGTCCGCTTCCTGTGCCCCATCCTCGTTGAGCAGACGGCACCCGTCACCGATTCGAACATCCATATCGATGATGGCGTTTCGGATGTGGCAATCATTTCCGATACCCAACGGGATGGCTCTCGGAGGAGGCGTATCTTCGAAGAAGCCGGCGCCCATGACTACCGATCGCTCGATGGTCGTGCCCGATTTGATCACCGCCCGCACCCCGATGATTGAATTTGTGATCTGCGAGCCCTGGATGATGGAGCCGTCGGAAAGTACCGACTCGTAGACCTGGCAGTCGGTGATCTTGGAGCCCGGCAGGAAGCGGGGATGGGTGTAGATCGGGAAGTGGGGGTCGTAGAGGTTCAGGCCGGGTAGCTGGTGGGTCAACTCGAGATTGGCTTCGTGGAAAGAGCCGATCGTTCCGATGTCACGCCAGTATCCCTGGTGCACCTGACCGAACACCTCGTATCTGCCGACCGCTTGAGGTATCAGCTCTCTCCCGAAGTCGTCGCCCTCATGCTCCTGGAGCAGACCGACCAGCACCTCGATCTTGAAGATGTAGATACCCATCGACGCCAGCAGCATGCCGGGCTCGGTCGGCACCGAGGTGGCTTCAACCGTTGCCGCATCCAGGCGGAGCCGTTCGATCTCGGATTGCTCCTGGGGCTTCTCGACGAACTCGACGATGCGCCGCTGGGAGTCCATTCGCATGATGCCGAGATCCGGTGCCTCCTCCGGGGGGACGGGGTTGACGGCGATCGTCAGGTCGGCATCTACCTCGCGATGCTGGGCCACGCACGACTCGAGGTCCATCAAATACAGCTGATCGCCCGACAGGATGACCACATCGCCGGCGCCGGTGTCCACCAGACGCCTGAGATGCTGACGGACCGCGTCGGCATTGCCCTGGTACCAGTCACGACTCTCGGTGCTCTGCTCGGCGGCCAGGATGTTGACGTAGCCAGACGAGAAGGCATCGAAACGGTACGTCTGGGCGATGTGGCGATGCAGGCTCTCGCTGTTGAATTGGGTCAGTACGAGGATCTCGTCGAATCCGGCACGCAGGCTGTTCGAGATGGGGATGTCGATGAGTCGAAACTTGCCCGCGACCGGCACCGCAGGCTTGGCCCGATCCCGTGTCAACGGCCACAAGCGGGTGCCCTGGCCGCCCCCGAGGATGACTGTGAGGACATCTCGCATGAGCCGACTCACCTTACCGATCGATCCGCCTCGAGGACTCGGCGGGCGATCACTTCGTGGGCGGGCATCAGATGGCTACTGCGGCGGCCAGGATTGCTAGGCCGATGAGCAGCGAGGCGCCTTCCATGGCGCCGCGCAATGCGGGTCCGACATGGCGGGCGGCCTGCTGGTGGACGAGGGCGACGCTGATGGCGACGCCGACGAGTGTGATCTTCCAGGCCAGTGCGGGGGAAAGATCCAGGTCGAGACGGAAGATCTGAGCAACGCCGGTTGCCACCGCCACCAACATTGCGGTCCACGACACGACGCCGAAACGTCGTGCCATCGCCTGGAGTTGCTTGCGTTCGACCCCGGCCGATCGCAAGGCGGGTACCAGTGCCCCGACCGTGATCATCCCTCCGATCCAGACCATGGCGGCCAGAAGGTGAAACCAGCGGATGAGGTCGTCCAATGCCACGTCGGGAAGTGTAGAAACGGGCTCACCTGGGGGGAGTGATCCAACTCGACCACAGCGCCTGTAGTAGCCCGGTAGACGCGACGATTTCCTCACTCGTCGGCCCCGTCTAGAAAGTTCTACCGCCCCTTCAGGAAGTCTTCTATCTCGGTGATGAGTTCGACGCTTTCCGATGGGTCGATCGATGAGATGTCGGCGGACTGGTTTTCGAGGCGCTTCACATACACGGTGAAGTCCTCGTTCTCCGCCATGGCCTCGTCCACCTTCGCCTGGAACTCGGATGCCGCTGCTGCGAGTTCGGTCGTCTCCAGGTCGAGTTCCAGCACTTCTTGGGTCTTGGCCAGCAGGGCGAGCATCGCGGTGGGGTTGGGGTTGGCCGCCAGATAATGCGGCACCGCCGCCCACAGGCTCACCGCCGGAATGCCTATCTCACGGCAGGCCTCGAGCATCACCCCGACGAGTCCGGTGGGACCCTCGTAGTGAGATGTTTGTAGGCCGTACTGCTCGACGAGGGCCGGATCGGTGGCCACCCCGATGATCGGCACCGGGATCGTGTGAGCCACTTGACCGATGAAGGCTCCGAGGGTGACGACCATCTCGACATCTGATTCGGCCAACAGGCGAGCCACCGACCGGGTGTATGTCTTCCAACGCAGGTTGGGCTCCTCGCCCAGTGTGAGAACCAGATCGTGCGCCGTATTCGTATTGACGGCGAAGGCGCTCGTCAGCGGCCACGAGAGGTTCCGGGTTCCGCCGTCGTCCACCTCGACTTGGGGGCGGTGTACCTGAAAGTCGTAGAACTCCTCGGGTTCGATCCAGGCGAATGGCTCTGGATCGTCGCGTTGCCCGAGGAGATAGGCGACGGCGCCGGACGCTGCATCGCAGGCATCGTTCCACCCTTCCCAAGCCAGGATGCCTCGCGGGCGCCGCAGTTGGGGTCGGGAGGTCCGGTGGACGTGGTCCATAGTTTCGAGGCTAGTGAGGACCCGGCAGTTTCGCCTCGGCGATCGGATACGAAACGGTTCGTTGGTCCTGCCGGGAAGGTCGGCCTTTCGGCGGAAGCTCTAAGCCGTTCGCCCCTGCCCGACGCGGCGGAGTTGGACGTAGGTTGTTCGTATGAGCACGGATCGTTCCTTCGTAGTACAGCCACCGGCGCTCAACGGCCTCATCAACCTTTTGAGGTCGCACGACTACTCGGTGGTAGGGCCCACCGTGCGAGACGGCGTCGTCGTGCTCGATCTGATCGAGAAGTTCGACAAGGCGTTGATCGGCGTGGAATCCGTATCCGGTCCGGGTCAATACCGAATCGAAGACCAAGCAGGAGCCATCTTCGGCGGACCTGTGGGACCAGTGTCTCCGAAACGGTGGATGAACCCGCCGAAACGCATCGCCTGGTCGGCCCGAATCGACGATGGTGAAGTACAGGTTGCCCCTTCTGAGTACCCCGGTCCCCGGGCATATCTCGGAATCCGTCCGTGTGATGTTGCGGCCATGGACATCTTTGGTGCGGTGTGGCCGGCCCATCCCGACGATCTGATCATCGTGGCCGAGTGCACCACCGCGGGAGAGACTTGCTTCTGCAC
>JAZGIX010000033.1:0-2608 GCA_036482315.1 Acidimicrobiia bacterium
AGAGGTGGTGGCCAGGCTCGAGTTCTTCGAGGACCTGGGCGACTTTGGGACGTACTACGCAGATGCGTATTCGGCCGCAAAGGGCTAGGTGAGATAGCTCAGTCGTTGATCCTGAGCTTCTAGCGGAGAGGGCCGGTCCGATGGGACCGGCCCTCTCACGCACACGCTTCGGAAGTGATTTGAGATTTGGAGCCCAGTACGGAGGAAGAAGTGCCGCGAGATCCGAGATTCGACATCCTGTTCGAGCCCGTCCGCATTGGACCGGTCACCGCGCCGAATCGCTTCTATCAGGTCCCCCATTGCACGGGTATGGGATATCGCCGCCCGAAGTCGCTTGCCGCGCTCCGAGAGGTCAAGGCCGAGGGTGGGTGGGGCACGGTGTGCACGGAGTACTGCTCGATTCACGCCTCCTCCGACGACGAACCCCACCCCTCAGCCTCACTGTGGGACGACGCGGACATCGATCGACACGCGTTGATGGTGGACAAGGTGCACGCTCACAACGCGTTGGCCGGCGTGGAGCTGTGGTACGGGGGGCCCGGCGCCGCCAACCACTACACGCGTGAGGTGCCGCTCGGAGCGTGGAGTACTCCCGCAGGCGACCGCGATCCGATCCAGACCAAGGCGATGGACAAAAGAGACATTCGGGACTTCAAGCGTTGGCATCTGGACGCAGCGCGCCGGGCACAGCGTGCGGGCTTTGACATCGTGTACGTGTACTCGGCCCACTGGTACTTGCTCCGTCAGTTCCTGTTGCCGTCGAACCAACGGAGCGATGAGTACGGCGGGTCGCTGGAGAACCGCTCCCGCCTGCTCCGGGAGCTCATCATCGAGACCAAAGAGGCCATCGGCGACACCTGCGCGGTCGCGGTCCGCTTCCCGGCGAGCGCCGGTGGACCAGACGACGACCAAGACACGGCTGAACCGCGCCAGATCCTTGGGATGCTCGCCGATCTCCCAGACCTGTGGGACGTCACGGTCCACGACTACAGCCTTGACATGGGGACCTCCCGGTTCGTGCCCGAGGCCGGCCTCGAAGCCGCGACGTCCTGGGTCAAGAGCGTCACCGACAAGCCGGTGGTCAGCGTGGGTCGATTCACCTCGCCAGAGACGATGCTCCGACTCGTGAGAGAAGGGGTCATGGACCTCATCGGCGCGGCCCGCCCGTCGATCGCCGACCCGTTCCTGCCTCGCAAGATCGCCGAAGGACGCGACGACGAGATCCGCGAGTGCATCGGCTGCAACATTTGCTACAGCGGAGATCAGACGGGTACTCCCATCCGTTGCACGCAGAATCCGACGATGGGAGAGGAGTGGAGGAAGGGCTGGCATCCTGAGATCATTCCGGCAAAGGAATCGGATGCCTCGATCCTCGTGGTGGGGGCGGGTCCGGCGGGCCTCGAAGCCGCCATGGCGCTGGGCAAGCGCGGCTACGACGTCACGCTTGCCGAAGCGCGGCGCGAGCTGGGGGGCCGGGTCACACTCGAGTCGTCACTTCCAAGCCTTGCCGCCTGGGCCAGAGTCCGCGACTACCGCCTCAACCAGATCGACAAGCTCCCGAATGTGGAGATCTTCCGAGAGAGCGTCGTCGACGAGGAGCAGATCCTCGAATTCGCCGCCGACCACGTCGTGATTGCCACCGGGGCCAGATGGAGACGCGACGGCATGGGCCGATGGCATGAGGCGCCGATCCCGGGCTCGGACTCCGCATCGGTGATCACGCCAGACGACATCATGGCGGGCGTCGTGCCGGCGGGCCCTGTCGTCGTGTTCGACGACGACCACTACTACATGGGGGGCATTATTGCCGAGGCTCTTCGGCACCAGGGACTCGATGTCACTCTGGTAACCCCCGCCAACGAGGTCTCGACCTGGACGACCCACACCGAGGAGCAGCACCGTGTCCAGGGGAGGATCCTCAATCTGGGCATCGTGCTCGAGACCGGAACCAGCGTGGCGAGCATCGGTGAGGAGACGGTTGTCCTCGAGTCCATCTACACCGGGCAAACCAGGGAAGTCGAAGCGGCGACTGTTGTCATGATCACGTCTCGTGAACCGCAAGATGCGCTCTACCACGCGTTGGTTGATCGCATCTCGATCGAGCGGATCGGGGATTGTCTGGCGCCGGGCACGATCGCAACCGCGGTGTACTCGGGGCATCGATACGCGCGTGAGATGGACACCCCGGCGGTTGCCGGCGTGCCATTCCGGCGCGAGTAGGCCGTAGCATGAGCGATCCGGTGACCACAGCACTCGCAGCGGCCAAGTCGACGGTCTTTCGGCCCGATCGTCACGAGGCTCGTGATCCAAACCGCTGGGCCGTCACGCCAGGAGGTGTGTAGATGGCGCGGTATTCACCGTTGCACCCGCGGACAGGGCCTCTCTGTCGCGGCAGCAGGTGGGAGGAGTGGTCGGGGTTCCTCGCAGCCATCATGTACGAACTCGACCACGTTCACGAGTATCACGCGGTGCGTAACGGCTGTGGGTTGTTCGACGTGTCGCCGCTGCTCAAATACGACATCCGCGGCCGTGATGCCCTCGCTCTGGTTGACCGCGTGATCGTGCGAGATGCGACGAAGTGCCGGATCGGCCAGGTGCTCTATGCCAC
>JAZGIX010000034.1:0-5242 GCA_036482315.1 Acidimicrobiia bacterium
TGGAGATGGAGTTCTTCTGCCGGCCGGAAGAGGCTGAGCACTGGTACCAGTACTGGCTCGACGCCCGGTTGCAGTGGTACCTCGATTTGGGAATGCACCCGGACCGGGTTCGGATGCGGGCTCACGACCCCGAGGAACTGGCCCACTACGCAGCTGCGACCAGCGATGTCGAGTACTCCTTTCCTTGGGGATGGGACGAGCTGGAGGGAGTCGCCAATCGAACCGATTTCGACTTGAAGGCCCACTCAGAAGCCAGCGGAGAGGACCTTCGCTACTACGACCAGGAGGCTGATGAGCGCTTCTACCCGTATGTGATCGAGCCGGCTGCCGGAGTCACCCGGTCGGCGTTTGCCTTCCTGATCGATGCGTATGAGGAGGAAGAGGTCAAGGGTGAGACCAGGGTCGTGCTCAAGCTGCATCCGAAACTGGCGCCGATCAAGGTGGCGGTGCTTCCGCTGTCGAAGAAGGACGACCTGGTTGAGGTGACCCAGCAGGTGGCGAAGCAGCTCCGTCCGCACTGGGCCATCGAGGTCGACGTCACCCAGTCGATCGGGCGCCGCTACCGGCGCCAGGACGAGATCGGAACCCCGTACTGCGTGACGGTCGACTTCGACACTCTGGAGGATCAGGCCGTGACGGTGCGAGACCGCGACACGATGGAGCAGGATCGCTTGCCGATAGAGGGCTTGGTGACATACCTCGTCGAGAAGTTCGGCGATCGTCTGTAGCGGGCGGACACTTCTAGCTTCTTAGAGCCCTTCCGCCAACAGATCCTGCTCGGCGCGCTCCAATTCGATTGCCAACTGATCGTTGTTCCACCCCAACTCGGCCGCCATGATTCGGCCGACGTGCGGTAGCGCCCCCCGGGCATGATCCTCAGTGAACCAGGCGATCCGGGTGCGCCGTTGCACGAAGTCGCTGATGGTGGCTACCGACTCGTGGCGAACCCCGTAGACCACCTCGGCTGCCAACCAGTGGTCGGCAATCACGGCGGCCAGAGCAAGGTCGTGGTGCGCCAGGTCGAGCATCTCATCGACGGCGGTGCCGTACCGCGCCACGATGTCGGACGCGAGCTGCTCTGGTGCACCGAGTGAATTGAGGCTTGCTGAGACGCGCTTGATCAGATCCTCTGTGATGCCGGCGCCGTGGATTTGCACGGTCGCGGTTCCATGGCGTGACCTGGTGCGACGTCCGTAGAGTCGATCGATCACGCTCTGGGCGATGGCCCGGTAGCCGGTGAGTTTGCCCCCGGCGACTCGAACGTACCCGGGAGCGACGTGTACAACCTCGTGCTCGCGTGATGCCTTGGCAGTCGACCCACCGGCCTTGCCGACGAGCGCCCGGAGACCGGCCCAGGCACTGATCGGCTCCACGTCCGCGACGTCGAGATAGGTACTCATCTCATCGCAGAGGTATTCGATGTCTGCGGGGTCGGCCGTCGGATTGGTGGGGTCACCGTCGTACGGCGTGTCGGTGGTGCCGATCACCACATGGTTCTGCCACGGGACCAGAAACAAGACGCGACCGTCGGAAGTCTCGGGGAGAACCAGCGCCATATCGCGTATGCCGACGTCGTTGACGTCCACTGTGAGATGGACTCCCTTGCTGAGCATCATCGGGAGTGGGTCGGCGCGGTCGCCGGGCGGATGCTCTGCGCCGGTGGCGGCGACGACGGCCGGCGCTCGAAGATCGTGGGTGACATCGTCGAACCGGTCGCGGATGGTTACGGTCCACGCCGACTCGGAAGACTCGATGTCGATCGCGTCCGCGTGGTTGATGGCGACGGCGCCGTGATCCACTGCCGTTCGGATGACCATGAGCGTCAGGCGCGCGTCGTCGGTCTGAGCGTCGCGATAGACGACGCCGTGACGCAGGCCTTCCATCTTCAGTCGCGGGAATCGATCCAGCAACTCCTCTCGGGTAAGCACCCGTTTGGTGTCTTTGGCATGAACTCCCAGACGGTCGTACCACCACAGTCCGAGCCGAATCGCCACCGGGAAGACTCTGGGATGGCGGGCCCACTTGGGGGCATCGGCAAAACCGTGATTCCGGTAGACCGGGATGACGAAGTCGATCGGCTCCACCAGGTAATCGGCAATCGCCCCGAGTATCCGCTGTTCCTTGAGTCCACGGCGGATGAGTCCGAATCTCATCTGAGGCAGGTAACGCACCCCGCCATGAAGCAGCTTGGTCGAGCGACTCGATGTTCCGCCTGCCCAGTCGCCCCGATCGACGATCGCTACCTTTTTCCCACGATGGGTCGCATCCAGGGCGACTCCGGCCCCGACGATGCCGCCGCCGACGACGATGAGGTCGAAGTCGTCAGCGAGCCGACCCAGATGGTCGTGTCGACGCCAGCCTGCCTGTGGATCCATGGGCCGATTGAAGTCGAATCGGGGCGCAAGAACATCTGGAGCCGGGTGAGGGGCCACCGGTACACTCGCCGCGATGGCCTACCTGCGCGAAGACATCGAGCGAGTCCGCGACTCCACCGACCTTGTCGAGTTGGTTGGGGAGGTCACGAAGGTCCGGCGCTCGGGCCGATCCGTCATGGCGGTGTGTCCGTTCCACCAGGAGAAGACGCCTTCGATGTCGGTCGATCCGGCGCGGGGTCTCTACCACTGCTTCGGGTGCGGCAAGGGCGGGGATCTGTTCCAGTTCATCCAGGAGACCCAGGGGCTCGACTTTTCCGACGCGGTCGAACTGCTGGCGAGACGTAGCGGGATCACCCTGCACCGTGACCCCGATGCGGCCAAGCGCAGGGATCGGCGCCAGGCCCTGGTCGATGCGACCGACAAGGCTGTCGAGTTCTACAGCGAGCGGCTCAAATCGGGACGGGATGCTGCTTCGGCTCGGTCGTATCTTCGTAGCCGGGGATACGAGTCGGATGTGGTCGAGCAGTTCAAGATCGGGTTCAGTCCTGAGGACGGAAATGCCTTGATCGGGTACTTGAAGCGGGCCAAGGTCGGCGATGAAGTCGCGGTGGCCGCCGGGCTGGCCATCCGGGCGCGATCGGGGAGAGTGTTCGACCGCTTCCGGGGGCGGGTGATGTTCCCGATCTTTGATGTTCGTGGCGACGCCGTCGGCTTTGGGGCACGCTTGCTCGACGGAGAAGGGCCCAAGTATCTGAATTCTCCGGAGACTCCGATCTATCACAAGTCGCGGCTCCTTTATGGGCTCAATTGGGCCAAATCCGACATCGTGCGCCAGGGGACGGCCGTGGTCGTCGAGGGATATACCGATGTGATCGCCCTTCACCTGGCCGGCAAGCCGCTGGCGGTCGCCACCTGCGGAACCGCTCTTGGCGAGGAACACCTCGACCTGCTCCGTCGGTTTACGGAGCGGGTCGTCCTCATGTTCGACTCCGACGAAGCGGGGGCCGGTGCCAGTGTGCGGGGGTTTGAGCGGAGCGTCCCGGGTGACCTGGACCTTCGAGTGGCAGAACTGCCCGAGGGCAAGGACCCGGCTGATGTCGTGGCCGCAGGTGACATAGCGCTGCTGGCCGCGGCGATAGAAGGGAGTGTCCCACTGCTCCAGTTCCGGATCGTTAGGGAACTGGAGCGATTCGACCTCAGCGAGCCCGAGGCGCGGGGGCGGGCGGTTCGAGCAGCCGCGGAATTCGTCGGCAAGCATCCGGATTCGGTGACCCGCCACGAGTATGCGGTCTTCGTTGCTCGCCGCACCGGGGTCGACCTCGATGTGGTCACGGCGGCGATGGGCGGTCGGCCGGTGAAGCATCGCCAGCCGCCTCCTGCCGAGGACGTGGCGGTTCGGACGCGACCGCTCACCGGTGCCGAGAAGGCCGAACGGGAACTGCTTCGCCTTCTGCTGGCCAATGATTCAGGGATCCGCGATCTGGATGTTGCCGGACTGTTCACGCGAGCCGATCACCAAGCGGGGTTCGAGTTGATCGCGCCGGTGATTGGGGCGCTCGGCCCCGGCGAGCCCCCGGATCTGGGATCGCTGCTCGGGGACGACGATTCCGACGTCGCGGTCATGCTGCGCGGGCTCGCCTTCCTGGATCGTCCCCTTCCCGAGGCTGCGGAGGTCGTAGAAAGAGTTCAGGTTGCCGCCCTCGACCGCCGAATCGATGAGATGGAGCGCATCGTCGAATCAGCGATTGCCGACAGTGAAGAGTATTCCTCCGCCTACGCTGAGTTGATAGCGTTGCAGCGTGAGCGCCGGGAACGCCAGGAGCCCTGACCGTGACCCCAGAAGTAGAGGCGGTCCTCGAGGACCTTGAGAGCCGCGCCCGTCAGCGCGGATTCCTCATGATGGCCGAGGTCCAGCAGGAACTAGAAGACGTCGAAGCCCCTCTGGAGGCCTTCGAGCGGGTCTTCGACGCCCTCAAAGCCGCCGGGGTCGAGATTCGAGAGGACACCCCGGAGGCGATCTTCGGTGTGCTCCCATCTGCAGACGAGATCGAGGTGTCGGACCCGGTGCGGATGTACCTGCAGGAGATCGGGCGCGTCCCGCTGCTCGACGCCCAGCAAGAGGTCGAGCTCTCGATGCAGATGGAGTCGGGACTGCGTGCAGACGTCAAACTCAAAGCCGGAGGCGAGTTGTCTCCCGCCGAGAAGGTGATGGTCGATCGTGATGTCCGGCTCGGTAAGCGCGCCCAGGAGCGCCTGGTCGAAGCCAACCTGAGATTGGTCGTCTCGATTGCCAAGAAGTATGTAGGGCGCGGTATGCCCCTGCTCGATCTCGTGCAAGAAGGAAACCTCGGACTGATGCGGGCGGTCGAGAAGTTCGATTACCGCAAGGGCTTCAAATTCTCGACTTACGCCTCCTGGTGGATTCGGCAGGCGGTGACGAGAGCGCTGGCCGACCAGGGTCGGACCATCCGAGTACCGGTCCACATGGTGGAGACGATCAACAAGCTGGCCGGTGTGCAGCGGGCTCTCAGTCAGGAGCTGGGTCGGGAGCCGACGATCGATGAGATTGCTTCCGACTTGGAGTTGGCTCCGGAGAAGGTCACCGAGTTGAGGAGGATCGCACAGGATCCACTTTCCTTGGAGACGCCGCTCGGCGAAGAGGACGACTCCACCCTCGGCGACTTCGTACCCGATCCCGACGCCGAGGCACCGGTCACCGCAGCCTCATTCCGTCTGCTGCAGGATTACCTGCGAGTGGTACTGGAGGAGTTGTCGGATCGAGAGCGCGAGGTTCTCATCATGCGGTTCGGACTGCGCGACGGGAACATCAAGACGCTCGAAGAAGTAGGCAAGCACTTCAAGGTGAC
>JAZGIX010000035.1:0-4043 GCA_036482315.1 Acidimicrobiia bacterium
GGGGAGTGATCCAACCACCAGACCGCCGGGCACTAAACGCGACAGATCCCCACCAGGGGGAAGTGGTTCCCTCTCGCTAATCGCTAACGACTAATGCGCAACACCTTCCGCCCCGCCTATTCTCCCCCCATGGCTGCCTGGTCCGGATCACGCCCCCCGCGCCCAATCTTCTTCGGGTTGGCGCTCATCACCATCGGTGTCCTCTTCCTGCTGCGTGAGCTTGGAGCAGTGCCCGACATTGGCCTGTGGACGCTGATCTGGCTGGCCCTCGGTTCCTGGCTGTTCCTCGGCACAATCGCCGGCAATCGACGCGGCTGGTTCTGGCCACTCACGCTCCTGCTCATCGGGACGTTCATGCTGCTGCGCGATCTCGACGTGCTCGAACGTGACTTTTCGATCTGGCCGGTCGTCATCATCGCCCTCGGATTGTCGATGTTGCTGGAGGCCTCCTCCTGGGGGACAAAGAAGAAGAAGCGGACATCGCCATCTTGGGAGATCGAGACCTAAGAGGGCGGGATCGGGTCTGACATCGTCGACGAGTGGGCTGATCTCGCCCACGTGCCGTCGGCGTTTTCCGTCCCAGACCGAGCAGCAGCAACGCTCGTCGACACGCCTACCGGATCCGCGCGGGACTTCTGGTCGAGTTTCCCGATTCCCGAAACGGATAACGGACAACGGAAAACGGGTCTGGACCCCTCACCCGTCGGCTCAATCTCTAGTCTCCGGTCTTGATGGAGAACGCGCCGCCGACACCGCAGAAGTCACAGCTGATCGGCCTGAGCGCGGCCGATGTCAACCAGCGAATGGCGGCAGGCGCCGTCAACCGGGTCCCCGCCGGCCCTACCCGCACGGCGGGCGAGATCGTGCACGCCAACGTCTTCACCGTTTTCAATCTGATGCTGGGTGTGCTCCTCGTCGTTGTCCTGGTCGTTGCCCCGCCGCAAGACGCACTGTTCGGTCTGGTGCTGGTCGCAAATGCCCTCATCGGCATCATCCAGGAACTCAGAGCCAAACGCACCCTCGATCAACTCGCCCTGCTCAGCGCGCCCAAAGCCGTGGTCATCCGCGATGATCGGCAATGGGAGGTTCCGGTCGACGAGGTGGTACTCGACGATCTGCTGGTGATCGCGCCGGGTGACCAAATTGTCGTCGACGGGCTGGTCGTTCAGTCCGAAGGACTCGAAATCGACGAATCGCTGCTGACCGGCGAGGCCGACGCCATCCTCAAGCAGGTGGCGGACGAAGTGCTGTCGGGTTCGTTCGTTTCAGCCGGATCGGGGATATACAAGGCTCGTCGCGTCGGAACCGAGGCGTACGCAGCCAAGTTGGCCGACGAGGCCAAGAAATTCACGTTGGTTCACTCGGAACTACGGCGCGGTATCGATTGGATCCTGCGCGTCATCGCGTGGCTGATGGCGCCGATGATGGCGTTGCTCGTCTGGAGTCAAGTGAACGCCAACGACGAGCTGAAGGAGGCGATCCGGGTCGCGGTGGCGGGGATGGTGGCGATGATCCCCCAGGGTCTCGTGCTCCTGACTTCGGTGGCATTCGCCGTCGGGGTAGTGCGGCTCGGGAGACGACAGGTACTCGTGCAGGAATTGCCCGCCGTCGAAGGCTTGGCCCGAGTGGACATCATCTGCTTCGACAAGACCGGCACCCTCACCGAGGGGAGGCTCGCCGTCGACGAGGTTCGCCTGTTGCGAGAACGCGACGGCGTCGTAGAGGCGCTGGGGGCTCTGGCCGCTGCTGACGCCAATCCGAATGCCACGATGCGAGCGGTGGCCGACCAATTCGAAGAGCCAATCGGTTGGTGGCGAACCGAGACCGTGCCCTTTTCATCCACCCGCAAGTGGTCGGCGGCCAGTTTCGGAGACTTTGGCACATGGGTGATAGGTGCCCCCGAGATGATCCTCCCCAACGATCGCGAAGTTCACGATGCCGCCGGATCCGCCGCCTCCGAAGGCAAGCGGGTTCTGCTCTTGGCCCACACCTCCAATCGACTCGACGGCGAAGCTCTCCCCACGGGGCTCGTCGGTATTGCCATCGTCCTCTTGTCAGATGTGGTCAGGGCCGACGCGGCCGCCACGCTGCGCTATTTCGCCGAACAGGGAGTGGCCACGAAGGTAATCAGCGGTGACCACCCGGAGACGGTGGCCGCGATCGCCAGATCGGTGGGACTCCCCGGCGCCGATCAGGTGGTGGACGCCAGGAACCTCCCCGAAGACGATGCCTCGCTGATCTCGGTCATCGAGCAGGGGTCCGTATTCGGCCGAGTCACCCCGCACCAGAAGCGGGCAATGATCGGAGCGCTCCAAGCGAGAGGCCACGTCGTCGCAATGACCGGCGACGGTGTCAACGACGTACTCGCCCTCAAGGACGCCGACATCGGCATCGCCATGGGTTCGGGCTCTTCGGCGTCTCGAGCCGTGGCCCAACTCGTACTCCTGGATGGCTCGTTCGATACCTTGCCGTCGGTCGTCGACGAGGGACGCAGAGTGATCGCCAACATCGAGCGAGTCGCCAACCTCTTCGTCACCAAGACCGTCTACGCACTGCTGCTGGCGATCCTCGTGGTCGTGTTCGCAAGTCCGTTCCCGTTCGTCCCCCGCCATCTCACCCTGGTGGGAACACTCACGATCGGAGCGCCCGGCTTCTTCCTCGCACTGGCGCCGACCTCCGTAAGAGCCCGACCCGGATTCATCGCCCGTGTTCTTCGCTTCGCACTCCCGGTAGGCACGCTGGCCGCGGCCGCAACCTACGCGGCATACGAGTTGGCAATCGCCGAAGACGTCTCGCTGCTCCGAGCCCGAACGCTGGCAACTCTCGTGCTGGTATCGGTCGGCTTGTTTGCTCTTGTCGTCAACTCACGGCCGCTCACCCCGGGCCGCCGGGTCCTGGTCGGAACGATGGCGGCGATCTTCGGACTGGTGGTCCTGACGCCTGCGTGGCGGGTCTTCTTCGAACTCGAGCTGCCTCGCCTGGTAGTGGTGCTGGCGGGCATCGGCATCATCGGTATCACCGGAGCCGTCATGTACGGCGCCCTGCGGGCATTCGGCTGGTTGAAGCATGTGCCGACATTGCTCCGCACCCCATTCGAGCCGCGACAAGCCGGCAGATTCCTGACCGGTCTTCGCCGGGTGACCCGGAGAACCCAACCGGATGTAGAGCCAGTCGAGGATCCATAAAGAGTCTCCAGCCCACAGTCGCCAGTCAGAACGTTCTCGGACTCTTACTGGCTACTGGCTACTGGCTACTCGATTTCGATCTGGAGCAAGCCGTGCGCTTCGCGGAGGGACGCTTCGACCTCTTCCGGATCGGCGCCGCGGGCGATGATGAATCCGAGGTATCTATCCCCCTCGGGAAGTCGACGGATCCTGCGGCCCATCGGAACCGTGATCGTGATCTCCTCGATCCCTTCAACCTCAGCGACCGCAGCGCGGCCGTGTACCCCACGCAGTACCCCGTCGGCTGGAATCGGAATCATCATCGCCCCGGAGGCCTGCCCGATAACCCGCATCCCCCGTCGGTTAAGCCCGAGGGCGGCACGCAGCAGTTGGACTTCGAGGCTCTGGGCCAGCATCCCGAATTTGAGTGAACGGCCGCACAACCCTCCGATTGAGCGAGCGGCTATCTCGATGATGCTCGGTCCCTGAGGGGTCAATCGGACCTCGGCATGGATCGGTCCGAAGACCAGTCCGAGTGCGCCGATCGCCTCCTCCACCACCTCACCGGCCTCAGCGAGCAGGGAGTCCTGGTGGCGCGAAGGCGTGACGTAGAGCGTTTCTTCGAAGAAGGGGCCCTCCAGCGGATCCGGTTTGTCGAACACTGCAAATAGTTCGAGGCCGGTGGTGGAGATCAGGCCTTCGATCGCAATCTCCGGACCCTCCAGGTACTCCTCCAGCAGGAGCACCTCCTCCTCGATGCCGGCCTCGACCTGTATGGCGCGAATCCTCGTCACCGCGGCTTCCAAACCAGCTTCATCATCAGCCCGGATCACCCCTCGGCTACCCGACAGCGACACCGGCTTGACGACCAACGGATAC
>JAZGIX010000036.1:0-2404 GCA_036482315.1 Acidimicrobiia bacterium
TGCAGCAACTGGTCAGCCTGTCGCTTGTCCTCATCCGTGGAATCCCACCGCGTCGGGTGAACGTGGAACGGATAGACGAAACCGGCGACAGCCCGACATCTCCCTCGACGTGACCGGGATCTCATCAGATGGCCGGGAACCGAACTCGCAAGCAATGCGTCCAAGACTCGTACCGGAACGAAGGAAGACCCAGTGACCAATCTCACTCGCTCATTGACCGCCCTGGTGGCACTCGTGTTGGCGACCTCAGCGTGCGCCGTTGCGAGCGAAACCAGCGATCCCAACGCAGGCGTTCCCCAGATTGTCGCTGTCTGTGCTCCCGAGTCCCCGGACTGCGATGACACCGTCGTCATCGACCAGGGCGACACACCCGATGAGGATCTCTTTCCCGACGATGAGCCACGAGACGGCGTGACGCCTCCCGGCGCGTCCGGCATGTTGGTCGGTGGTGGCCTGACGGTTCCCGAAGCGCTGGCAACCGACGCCACCGGGGTCATCGCCGTCCAAGGCTTTTACTTCGACGATGGTTCTGGCCCGCGTCTGTGTGAAGCTCTCGCCGAATCGTTCCCCCCGCAATGTGGAGGTGCCGGTCTCGCCCTCGGCGAGCTCGGCGATGTCGACCTGGGCCTGCTTCAGAACAGCCAGGGGATCACGTGGTCAGATGACTCCATTGTGATTCTCGGCGAACTCGTCAACGGAGTCCTGACGCCGACCGCAACTTCGATCTAGAGGGTTCGCCGGCCGTCGGTAGGTAGTGTTCCCATTCTCGACGGAGGGGGAAACCGTGGACGGGCTTCGACGCGCAGATGCTGGTGATCCTGGCCTCGAATCATCCGAGTTAGGCCAAATCGAAATTGCCGTGCGAGCAGCGGGCGCCGGCGCCGTAGCCGGTATGGCAGCAGGGTTGGTGTGGGGAGGCATCGGGGGACGCATCGCGATGCGGATCCTCTTCTTGACTTCCGACGACCGGGTGCGAGGTCTCACGTCCGATGACGGCTTTGAGATCGGGCAGTTCAGCGCTGCCACCGTCTTTCTGCTCGTGGGCACGTCCGTGCTCGGCGCGATCGGTGGGGTGGCCTACGGCCTACTGCGACGATATCTGCGGGGGCGACTCTGGCTCGTGACACTCGCGGTCGCCTTGGCCGCGGCCGTCGTCGGAGGTGGCACATTCGTGGAGGCCGAGGGGATCGACTTCCGGTTGCTGGAGCCACTTTGGCTGGCAATCGGCTTGTTCGTCCTCCTCCCGGGGGCATGGGGCGCAAGCGTCGCAATCACAACCGACCGATTCTGGAAGAAGGGCAATCGAACCTTCAATCTTGAACCGCTCGGGTCGGTTCGGCCGGTGAGTTGGGGCGCATCCCTCATGGCTTGGGCCGTCCTGGTTGCCATCTTCATTGCCGGAATCGTGGAACTGCTCAGCGACATCGATCAACTCACCTGACTAATCGAACAGTGCCGGTCACTCCGCAGCGTTGAGCAAACCCTCGACACTGGTCCGGTACTGCTCAAAGGCTTGGCGGCCTGTCTCGGTCAGCTTGTAGGTGGTTCGGGGACGCTTGCCGACGAAGGTCTTCGTGACTTCCACGTACCCGCCGGTTTCGAGCTTGGTCATGTGCGAGGAGATGTTGCCCGATGTGAAGCCGGTGCGGTTGGCGAGGTACACGAAGTCGGCCTCATCGACGACGTAGAGGCTGGATACGAGCACGAGCCGCGCCGGTTCGTGGATGAGCCGGTCGATCTCGTTCATGTCATGTCTCGCACCGGGTGGGCGCGGAGGAATCGACTGAGAAGGACGACTCCGACGACTCCGACGGCGGCACCGGCTGCCAGCAGAGATCCCCCGGGGCCGGCCTTGATGATGATCGTTACTGCCGCCGCACTCACCAGGACTGCGCCGTAGCCCCAGAGGCGTTTGAAACCTGATGTTGCCGCCAGAACGAAAGCACCAATGGCGAGGAGGATCGCCGGTAGGCCGGCAACTACGTTGCGGTCCCCGCTGACGCCATCTCCGCGCACGACGGCCAGGGCCGCCGCGCCGCCCACGAGCAGCGCCACAGCTAGCAACCAGAAGAGGAGCCTCAGTTGCTTGTGCTCCCATTTAAGGCGAGGCGGCGTCCACCTGACATACCCGATCCGCGGCTCGACGATACGACGCCGAATCGGGGGCAGCGCCCAAGCGACCGCGGCGGCAAAGACGCCGCCCAGACCCGCCACCGGCTCAAGCCACAGCCAGGTCATACCCACCACGGCGATGCCCAGTCCGACGAACAGGTCGAGGAGACCGTCGGAAAAGGAGTCCTGGTAGGCCTCGCCTTCGAGGTCTTCCAAATTCGTGCGATTCATTTCGATCTCCAGTGATACAAATTACTTTGCTTCACAAACCATATCAGGCGATCGACGAGAA
>JAZGIX010000037.1:0-2319 GCA_036482315.1 Acidimicrobiia bacterium
AGGACCGCACGGAGGCGACCCGCATGATCGAGCTGCAGAACGTAACCGACAATATCTACACGACCACCAAGCTCCGCGGCTGCAATCCCAGTTTCGTGGTCACCTCCGACGGCGTCGTCGTGATCGACACGCCCCAGCTCCCGACCAAGGCGGTGGAAATGCGCCAGGCCGCCGAGCATCACGGTCCGATCCGCTACGTGATCAACACCGAGCACCACGTCGATCACATTTTCGGCAACTACTACTTCAGAGGAGCCGGCAAAGTAGTTCATCACCAGGGGGTGTACGACAACTTCATGGTGGGGAGCCCGGATCTCGATCCGTTTGCCTACGCCGCCGAGGCCGTCCCGACCGATGACCCCGAGGGAGAAGCGATCTTCCCCGAGCGGGACGAGTACTACGAAGATCCCAACAAGGGAAAGCTCGTGTTCACGGGAGATCTGACGCTGCGGGTCGGAGGTCACACGTTCGAGCTGATTCACACTCCCGGGCACACCCCCGGTCAGGTGGCGGTCTACGTTCCGGAGGAGCGCGTCGTGTTCACCGGTGACACCGTCTTCAACGAGTGCCAGACCTGGCTGATGACCTCCGATGTCGACCAGTGGGTCGCCGCACTGCAGACGATCAGTGAACTCGACGTCGATCACGTGGTACCCGGGCATGGACCGGTTACAACGAAGAAGTACCTCGCGACGCAGCGATCCGTCCTCCTCGAGTGGAAGTCGGCAGTCGCCGTGGCCGTAGCCAGCGGCTGGTCGCGCGACGAGACGATCGAACGAGTGAACTTCGCCGAGCGCTACCCGGTCGACATCGGCCAGGGGTACATGATGGACCATATCCAGCACCTCAACGCAGGGTCTCTCTACGACAAGCTGTCCGCGGTCGGCTGAGGGCCTCATGACGACTTCCCAACTCGATCAGGGCACCCGGATCGCGATGTATCGGGAAATGGTGCGGGCTCGCTACTTCGAACAGCGCACCTACGACCTGTTCATGGAGGGGGTCGTCCAGGGAACCACCCACCTCGGACTCGGGCAAGAGGCCATTGCCGCCGGATTCGCGGCCGCGATGCAGCCGACCGACATGACGTTCTGCACCTATCGAGGCCACAATCACACGCTGCTGCGCGGCGCCCCGATGGCGGCACTGATGGGCGAGCTCGCCGGCCGCGACACCGGCATCTGCGGTGGCAAGGGCGGATCGATGCACCTCACCGATGTCTCCAATTACGCCATGGGGTCCTACGCCATCGTCGGCGCTCACCTCCCCATCGCGGTAGGGGCGGCATGGGCCGGGGTTCTGCGCGGCACCGAGCAGGTCTCCGTGTGCTTCTTCGGAGATGGCGCCACCAACATCGGTGCCTTCCACGAGGCAGTCAACCTCGCCGCCGTCTGGAATATCCCGGTGGTGTTCGTGTGCGAGAACAACCTGTACATGGAGTACACGCCCATCTCAGACGTGATACCGGTCGAACACCCAGCGGCCGACCGTGCCTCGGCGTACGGGCTGGAGTCGATCATCGTCGACGGCAACGACGTCGACGATGTGTACGACATCGCGGTGCAGACCATCGAACGAGCCCGCCGCGGCGAGGGGCCTTCTCTCGTGGAGGCCAAGACGTACCGGCACAAGGGGCACTCACGAGCCGACCCAGGGAAGTACCGCCCGGATGATGAGGTTGCCGCCTGGCTGGAACGCGATCCGCTGTTGATCACACGCCGCCGGCTCGAAGCCGGCGGGGTCGCCACCGACGCACTCGATGCGATCGAGGCAGAGTCCATGAGCGAGGTCGACACCGCCACGCAGGAGACACGCGACGCTCCCCCGCCGGCTCCGGAAACCCTCAAAACCCAGGTCTGGGCAGATGGGGGGTCCGAATGGCGGAACTGACCTACCGGGCAGCGGTGGCTCGCGGCATCGCGCAGGAAATGGAGCGAGACCCGAGCGTCGTGCTGATTGGCGAGGACGTCGCGGCAGCCGGTGGTGTCTTCAAGACAACGGAAGGCTTGTTGGAGAGGTTCGGACCCGATCGGGTGCGCGACACGCCCATCTCCGAGGAGGCCATCATCGGCGCCATCATGGGGGCCTCGATGAACGGCCTTCGACCGATCGGCGAATTGATGTTCAGTGACTTCCTCGCCACCTGCTGGGACATCGTGGCCAATCAGATAGCCAAGACCCGCTATATGACCGGCGGGCAAGTTGCCCTTCCACTAGTGATCCGAACCGCCAACGGTGGTGGAAACCGCTTTGGCGGCCAGCATGCGCAGAGCGTCGAGAACTGGGCCATGGCCGTCCCCGGGCTCAAGGTGGTCGCTC
>JAZGIX010000038.1:0-4581 GCA_036482315.1 Acidimicrobiia bacterium
CGACATGGAGCAGGTCCGAACGTTCATCAAGAGTTGCGGGGGAATCAAACCGGACCGGGTCGGCCCGATCCGGCTGCGCGATGAAGAGTGAGTCCTCAGTCGTTAGTCATTGGTCCCTAGCTTCAGAGTCCAGATTCACCCTCCGAGTAATCGGTCGTAATCCTCTGGGGTGTTGACGTCGATCGGTGCCGGGTGGTCGATCGGGAGGCGCACGACCCGACCTGTGTCGTCTTCTGCCAGGAGGCGCCATAGGAGCTTCGGTCCTCCCAGAGCGATCGCCTCGGCCAGCGCCGGCCGCGAAAGTAGGAACGGGTGTGCCACCCGATCGGAGTAGGCAGTAACCGCCGCCCAGGGCCTGCTATCTATCCACAGCGCGACCATCTGGTCCACAACTTCGACTCGCATCTCAGGGTGATCACCCATGAGGAGGATCAGAGCCTCGGCTTCAGCCGCCACTTCGGCCCCTCGCTCGAGCGACGACATGTTGCCGCGGCGAAAGTCGAGGTTGCGGGTCGTCGTCGCGCGTTCGAGGCGCAGTGACTCCTCCACTTCGTCGCCATGAGCCCCGATTACCACCACGATCTGATCCAGTTGTGAGGCCTCGGCGACGTCGACAGCATGCTGTAGCAGGGGGAGCCCGCGGTGGAGCAGCAACTGCTTTGCTTCACCCATTCTCTCGGCTGCCCCGGCGGCCAGGATGATGCCGGCAACGCTGCTCATGAATGGTCCATGGTTCCGGGCGCGGTGGGCCATGCAGACCGGTAGCCAGTACCCAGTAGCCAGTAACCAACGCCCGCGATCTGTACTGGATACTGGTTACTGGTTACCGCCACATCCCAGATCGCCAATTCCACTCCCTAGATCCCCACAATGTCTTCGGGCCGGACCGGTACCCGGGTCAAGGGCCTGCCGGTGGCTGCCCGAATGGCAGCGACCACCGCCGGTGTCGAACTGATGGTGGGTGGCTCTCCGATCCCCTTGGCGCCGAACGGCCCCCAGTGATCGGGATCTTCGATGATGCGGGTCTCCACATCGGGCGCATCCAGGAAAGTGGGCAGCAGGTAGTCGGTGAACGTCGGGTTGCGGATCACTCCGTCGTCGATGACGAGTTCCTCCATGACGGCGAGCCCCACGCCCTGGAGGATCCCTCCCTCCATCTGGCCGACGACCGCTCCCGGATTGAGAGCCTTCCCGACATCCTGAGCTGTATCGACCTGGAGCACCCGCACCAGACCGAGGTCCGGGTCTACGTCCACCACGGCGCGGTGGGCCGCCACGGCGAACCCGGCGTGGACCGCGCCCTGACCAAACTCGTCTGGTTCCTCGGTCGGCGGATGGCGGAACCGGACTGAATTCTCGATCGACCCCTCGGCACACACCTCTGCCATGGTCGCAACCAGCTCATCTGCGCGGCGCACACCCTCGTTCGTGAGCTCGTCGCCGTCGTGGGAGGCGAGGATCTTCTCGAGCAGACCGACGGCCGCGGCGTGGACGGCACCTCCGGTCATCTGGGTTTGGCGAGAAGCAGAAGTAGACCCTGCCGAACCGATTTGTGAAGTGTCGTCCCAAATGACGGCGACCTGTTCGACCCCGAGCACCGTTCGTGCGATCTGTTGGCATACCGTTACCAAGCCCTGGCCGACCTCTATCGCTGCGGTGTGCACCTCTACGCCCGCCGATGTGAGTACGACCCGGGCGTCGGCGTAGTCATCGAAGGCTTCGGAGAATGCCAGGTTCTTGAGTCCAAGGGCGTAGCCGACTCCTCTGCGAACTGCGGAAGGTGGTGTGGTCAGCCCGGTGCCTCCGGGCAGTCGGCGCGGATCGTCTTCAGCGGACTCGGCAGGCAGAGGAATCGATTCGAGAGCATCGAGTACCTCCAAGGTAGGCAGCGATCCCTCGATCGTCTGGCCCGAGGTGTTCAGCGGGTCGCCGGCAACCAGAGCGTTCCGCCTTCGGAGTTCGAGGGGGCCGACCCCGACGGCCTCGGCAAGCCGATCCATCTGACTCTCATGGGCGAAGCAGGTCTGCACGACTCCGAATCCGCGCATCGCCCCGGCGGGCGGATTGTTGGTTCTGACGACCGCCGCTTCGACGAAGACGTTGTCGCACCGGTATGGGCCGACTGTGAAGTAGGCGGCGTTGGCCACAACGGCGGGGCTGGTGTGGGCATAGGCGCCACCATCGAGCAGGAGCCTGGCGGTCACCTTGACCAGACGGCCATCGGCGTCGGCTTCGTGGCGATACCACATGCGCGCCGGATGACGCTTGACGTGGCCGGCGAAGGACTCCGTGCGGTTGTAGACCATCTTGACCGGCCGTCCCGTTCGCAACGCCAGCAACGCGATGTGGATGTGCAGCGAGATGTCTTCGCGCGCCCCGAAGGCTCCGCCGATACCCGCCGGGTGGCAGCGCACCTGGTCATCGGCCATCCCGAGGCAGGCGACAATTTGCCGGTGGTCGACGTGGACCCACTGGCTCGTGATGTAGAGGTCGAGGCCTCCCTGATCGTCCGGTACCGCCAGACCGGCCTCCGGACCGAGCGGTGCTTGATCCTGAGTAGCGGTCTGATAGACACCCTCGATGACGACCGTGCCGACGGCCTCAGGATCTCCTCGTCGGATCTCCATGTCACGGAACGAGTCACCGGCTGCCGCTGCCTGCTCGGGATCGCTGACCGGCGGCAGCTCATCCCATTCGACGACGATCGCATTCACGGCGAGTCGCGCCGTTTCTGGATCGTCTGCAGCCACCACCGCGACCGGTTCACCCCAGTAACGAGCTTCGCCGTCGCAAAACACCGGCTGGTCTTGATGTACCTGACCGAAGGTGGCCAAGCCCGGCACATCCTCCTGCGTCAGCACGGCGTGGACTCCCGGCATGGCCAGCGCCGGAGCAGTGTCGAGCGAGATGAGACGGGCTCTGGCGAAGGGACTACGCAACGTCGCTCCCCAGAGCATCCGATCGGCGACGAGGTCGGACGCATACGCGAAATCGCCGGTGACCTTGGGGCGGCCGTCGGGACGCCGCACGCTTTCACCGACCCCACCCACGACTCGACGGGTGGCAACGGTGGTCATGCTTCGTCACCTCCGGCGAGTCGGACGAATGCCCTCAGGATGGCGCCATAGCCGGTACAACGACAGATGTTCCCGGCCAGCGCCTCCTTGATCTCGTCCTCGGTCGGGTGGGGGTTCTGCTCGAGCAAATGGGCTCCGGCAACGGCGAAGCCGGGTGTGCAGAAGCCGCACTGAATACCACCCGCTTCCAGGAGTGCTTCTTGGACCGCGTGGAGAATGTCCGCCTGAACAAGTCCTTCAACCGTCGCGACCCGGGCGCCGTCGCAGTCGCCGACCATGACCAGGCAGGAGCAAACCGATTCTCCGTCCAGAATGACCGTGCAGGATCCGCACTCGCCTTGTTCGCATGCGTCCTTGGACCCGCGCAGGCCGAATTCGTCACGGAGCACGCTCAGCAGGCTTTCCCATCCGGCGGCAGAGGTGGCTCGCTGCTCTCCGTTGACGATGATTGTGACGGTCATATCGCAAGACACCTCTCGAGGAGGCGCCCGGCGAGCATTCCCGCGGCGTGGCGCCGGTAGGCCTCGGTTGAACGGTGATCGGTTATCGGCCTGACCTCCGCCGCGACGATCCGTCCAAACTCGATGATCGCGGCGGCAGTCGGAGATGACTCGGCGTTGATCATCTCCTCGGCTCCGAATGCCCGTATCGGGGTGGGCGCCACGGACCCCAACGCCACCCGGTAGCCGCTCCCGACGTGGGCTACGACGCAACTGACGGTCGAGATCACCATGGCGTTGCGAGGCCCGACTTTGGCGAACTCCTGCGCGGACACCTCGTCGTCGGGCAAGACAATCGCGGTGATGACTTCGTCGGCGCGAAGCGAGGTGCGTTTGACGCCGACAAAGAACTCGCTCCAAGGAACGACACGTCGTCCCTGATCCCGGGAGGCGACTTCGATCTCAGCATCCAGCGCGGCGATCCAAGCCAGGCCGTCACCGGCCGGACTGGCGGTGCCGACGTTTCCCCCGATCGTTCCGGCGGCCCGGATCTGTGGCGAACCCACTGTGCGAGCGGCCTGAGCCAGAGCCCGGTGAGGTGATTGCTCTAGCCGGGCCCAGGTGACCCCGGCGCCGATCCTCGTCGCATCCATCTCCTGGATTTCTGGGATCTGGCGCAATCCGATGACACTCTGGGGGCGGTGATCGCCGAGATTGACCGCAACCATGAGGTCGGTGCCGCCGGCAAGGAATTCGGCGTCAGGGCGCTCGGCCTTGGCCGCGGTCGCTTCTGCCACGTCCGTTGCGCGCACGAAATCCATCGGCAGCACGCTACTACCGACGAGCCCGGTACCGTCTGGTGCGCTTGCGACAAACCAAGCGTCCGGCAATCAGCCATCGCCATTGCCTTCGGTAGGCTTTCACGGCGCAGTGGACCATGGTTGTTGGGATCGGGAACCCCGCGTCGGCGGTCGTCAAGGAAGGGATTTCATGGCATCGATTCGTGCCTATCACCGGCCCACCACTCTCGACGCGGCTTTCGATTTGCTGGCAAGGGACGACGT
>JAZGIX010000039.1:0-3137 GCA_036482315.1 Acidimicrobiia bacterium
ATGTGAGTTCGAGCAGCAACGATTCCGCCTGAGACACCGCATCGGTCCCCGAGTCGGCATCCGGAACGGCGTCGTCATGGAAAGCGCGCAAGACGACCGCGAGTGCTTCCATCTCCCGCAAGCGCCCTAGGAATTGACTACCCAGTCCGCTCCCTCCCGGGCCTGCCATCGCTGGTAGGTCGAGCAGATCGAGCGTGGCATACGTCGTCTTCGGCGATCTTTCTACAGCCGCCGCCCGATCGAGTCGATCGTCCGGAACCTTGGCCACTCCGACGTTGGGTTCGGTCGTAGAAAAGGGATGGGCCGCGGTCGGCGCATCCAGCCCCGTGAGCGCGTTGAACAGCGTCGTCTTACCGACGTTGGGCAAACCAAGGATTCCGACACGTGCCATCGGAGCGAAGATATTACAAAACGGCGCCGGATCGCAGCCGGGCGGGTCGCGATGTCTGCAATTCGCGGCGTCGGCGATCTCGAAAGCGAAACTTGCTCATCCGGGGACCCCTCGCCAGGATGTCGTCGTGCTCGCACTCGAGACCCTCCACAAGCGTTACGGGAACGTCCTCGCCCTGGACGGAACCTCACTCAAGGCCCACCGGGGCCGCATCCTCGGCTTCCTCGGCCCCAACGGTGCCGGCAAGACGACAGCCATGCGCTCGGTCTTCGGTCTGGTCGCTCTCGACCGAGGCACCATGAGTTGGGACGACAGGCGGATCGCTCCGACCGACCGGCTTCGATTCGGTTACATGCCCGAACAGCGCGGCCTGTACCCGAAGATGAAGGTGGCCGAACAAATCGCCTGGCTGGGACAACTCAGGGGCATGTCGGCAGCCGACGCCATCGCCGGGGCGCGGAGGTGGCTCGGCAGACTCGGTCTCGAAGACCGGATGGATGACCGCATAGAGCAGCTCTCCCACGGCAACCAGCAGCGCGCCCAACTGGCGGCGTCCCTGGTCCACGACCCCGAACTCCTTGTCCTCGATGAGCCCTTCTCCGGTCTCGACCCGATGGGTGCCGATGCGATGGCCGACATCTTGCGCGACCGAGCCCAAGCCGGCGCCGCCGTCCTGTTCTCGTCACATCAACTCGACGTCGTGGAAGATCTCTGCGAGGACGTTGCCGTAATCGCAAACGGCCGAATCGTTCTCGACGGGACCCTTGATGACGTTCGCTCCTCCGCCCCGACCCGCCGACTCGAAGTGGCATTCGCCGACCCGGCGACCACATGGGAGCCACCGGTCGCATCTCAACCGACACGCAATGGGCATGGAGTGCGGGCATGGCTGGTGCCGGCCGGGTCCGATCCCTCCGCCCTACTGGATAGCGCCAACGGCCGGGGCCGCGTAACCCACTTCGTTTTCACGCCACCGGCACTGTCCGAGATCTTTCGTGAGGCAGTTCAATGAGCAACTTCCAGGCGATCTGGCTGATCGCTCGACGCGAGGCCAAAGAGCGTGCCCGGTCGAAGGCGTTCCTCGCCTCGACGGCTGTGACCGTTCTTCTGCTCGGTGCCGTCGTGACGATCGTGGCCCTCACCGATAGCGGCCCTCCCCGCTTTGACGTCGCACTCGTCGGTGACTCGCCTACCGGCCTCACCGAGACTCTCAACGCCGCCGCGATCGCGTCCAACGCGCTGATCAACTACAGCGACCTCGAGGATCGGGAGGCGATCGCAGATGCGATCGAACTGGGAGACCTCGACGCCGCCGTCCTCGACGACGATACGATCCTGTTGGGTCCGAATCCCTCGACAACTCTGCAGACAATCCTGGAGATCGGCCTGCGCCAGTCGCGGCTCATCGAGCGGCTCGAGGATGCCGGGCTCGAGCCGGACGCGTTGACGTCGATCTTCGGTGCCGACGGCGGGGTGTCGATCATCACGGCAGGAGACCCCGACGAGGGAGCGGGAGAGGGCATCGCCTTCGCCACCATCGTGCTCCTGTTCCTAGTGATCACCACCTATGGCCAGTGGGTGCTCATGGGAGTACTCGAGGAGAAATCGACCCGGGTAGTCGAGCTCGTCGTCTCATCGACCAGCGTGCGGAATCTTCTCGCCGGGAAGGTGCTCGGCATCGGAATGCTCGGTTTGGCGCAACTCGTGGCACTGGTCGCCATCGCCCTCACTGCAGGGTCGGTCTTCGACCTCTTCGAGATTCCCGGCGGTTCGATCTCCACCGCGGCATGGTCGCTGGTGTGGTTCGTGCTTGGCTTTGCCTTCTACGCCGCCCTCAATGCCGCCGCCGGGTCACTCGTTTCCCGCACCGAGGATGCCCAGGCGGCAGCGATGCCCATTGCGCTGGTGGCCGTCGCCTCATACCTCGTCACGTTCGCAGTGATCATGCCCAACCCCGACAGCACGACGGCCGTGTTGATCTCGTTCCTGCCGCCGGTCGCTCCGATCGCATTCCCGGCCCGAATCGGATTCGTTGGAGTCCCGCTGTGGCAGATCCTGGCCGGGGTCGTGGTGATGATCGTCGCGGTCGTCGCGGTGGTCCGCCTGGCCGCCAGGGTCTACGCCGGCGCACTCCTGGCCTCGGGCGGTCGGGTGAAGATCCGCGACGCGTGGCGAGCCGCGGCAGAGCTGACCGCCGGCCGGTAACAGTCTCAACCGACGGACAGCGCCTCGGTTGCCGGGGAACGATGCCCTGACGACAAGTCTCAAGAACCACCCGGAGACCGCCGATGCCCGTTGCAGACGACTCCGAAGGGCAAGTCCGAGTGGCCACATCAAGAGGGCTCAGGCGCATCGCCCAGTTCGTGCTGGCGGGATCCCTGGCGGTCCTGCCGGTCGCCGGGCTGACGCCGCCCGCCCACGCCGCGACAACGATGGAACTCGAATCGTGTTTCCTCGACCAGATCAATGCCGCCCGGGCCATCAATGGAGCTGCGGCCCTGGAGCTGTCTCCCGATCTATCCGAATATGGCCGCAGCCACTCGACGACCATGGCTGCTGCTGGATTCCTGTTCCACTCCGGCTCCGAACAACTCGAGCCGGTACTTCCGACCGGATGGCAGGCGTGGGGTGAAAATGTCGGATACGCCACGGGGTCCGAGAGTTGCGACTGGCTATTCGAAGCCTTCTGGGAGTCTCCCGGGCACCGCGATGCCTTGCTGAATCCGATCTTCGACCTTGCCGGCAT
>JAZGIX010000040.1:0-4325 GCA_036482315.1 Acidimicrobiia bacterium
TCGATTCCGACGGGGTACCGCATGGAATGACGATCTCATCGTTGACCACCGTCTCGGCCGATCCGCCTTCGGTACTCATGTGTATCGGCGGCGCGGCCTCATCTCGACCGTTCCTGGTCGAGGGCCAACGGTTCTGCGCCAATCTGCTGGCCTCAGATCAGGCGCTCCAGTCGGCCAACTTCGCCTACGGGGCCGAGGACCCGTTCGAAGTCCACGATTGGACGCCGGCGGACGACGGCACCCCGATCCTGACCGACACGGCGGCCCACCTGCTGTGCGACGTAGAGCGGGTTGTCGACCACCACGGTGTCGGCGTGGTACTGGCCGCCGTGGTTGGGGGAGCGCTGGACAAGGACGAGACCCTGGCCTACCGCAACAAGACCTATTACGGCGGACTGGTGCCCGTCGACGACGCGGCGAACGGCCGCTGGTGAGCCGGCTGTAGACCAAAGGGTGGTCTGACCCTCGGACCATGGCTAGTACAGTGAGTGGTGGGAGGCCGATGGTGTCTGCAGATCCCGTATACGACGTTGGTCCCGGTAGAGCGCGCTGGACGCACATCCAGCTTCGCGTCGGCAACGTCGAGCAATCGATTGCCTGGTATGAGAGATCTACCCCGCTGCGGGTGTTGCAGCGGAGCGCAGACGACTACGGCGTAGGTGTCTGGCTGGCCGATCCTGAGGATGCCTCGCATCCATTCGTTCTGGCCCTCTCTCAGTTCGATCCCGACACCGATCCGTTCGGGTTTGCCCCGCCCACAGTTCTGGGACCCTTCGCTCACCTTGGATTCGAACTGGAGAGCCGAGATGAGGTCGATGCCGCAGCCGACCTGGCGCGCGCCGACGGGTCGCTGACCTTCCCTCCGACTCAGATGCCGCCACCGATCGGCTATATCTGCTTCGTCGAGGACCCCGACGGCAACACGATCGAGTTCTCCTACGACCAGGGCACCTATGCGACCGTGCGCGAAGTTTGGGGGGAGTCATGAGCTCGCCACGGCCGTTCGAGCCGTTCGAGCGGACGACGGTATCGGAGCGGGTCCGCGACGACATCCACAGCCGGATTATCAGCGGCGAGATTCAACCGGGTTCACAGCTGCCCGCCGAACGCTCCCTGGCCGATCAGTTCGGGGTGGCGCGGACTTCGGTGCGCGAGGCAATTCAAGCACTGGTCGCGCTGGGCGTCATCGAGCGGCGCGGCAACCGGTCCTACGTCGTCGAGCAGGTGCCGGGATCGGAGCTACCCGCCGCAGACGGAGGGAAGAAGAGCATGCGCTCGCTCCTCGAGGCGAGACGGGTGCTCGAGCTGTGTCTGTTCGAGCTGGCTGCATCACGCGCCACCTCGCGCGAACGCAACGACGTGTCGGAACTGGCACGGCAGCCGACACCCATGAGCTTTGACGAGTTCAACCTCGTAGATCGCCAATTCCACGCCAGCATCGCCGGTGCCTGTGCCAATCCGGTGCTGGTGGAGGTCTACGGAAGGGTGCTGGAGACCCTGATCCAGGCAGATCTTTCGGCGGAGCTCATTCTCGGCATCGCCGAGGGGGCGGATCCGACCGAAGCCATCACGCTGGCAGCCAACCAGCATCGAGTGATTGCGGAGGCCTTCCTGGCCCGCGACGTACCGGCCATGCTCGAGGCGGTCGAGGAGCACCTGGGACACGTCGAGGGCCGGATGAGCCTGATGAGCCGGATGAGTCGGCGCCAGCAGCCGCTCGACGCGCCTCCTCCGCAGCACACGGTCGGGCTGTAGGGTCGATTCGGGTGGACGGTCTCTATCTGCCGTGGCTAGAGTTGTCGCAGCGTTTGGTCTGACCATCAGTCCATATAGCAGAATTGGCAAGACTGGAGAACAAGGAATACCCGCTTCACCGACGAATGGGTCCCGGATTCCGGGTGCCGGTCCAGCGGGTCTTCGAACCGAATCGCAGATGACTCGATTTAGAGGAGGTATCAACCCATGAGAGACAAGGCACGACTGCGCACAATCTTTGCACTGGTGGCAGTCCTGGCCCTGGTTGCAGCGGCGTGCGGCGATGATGATGCCGGCACGACGACAACGGTGGCGGCCACGACGGCCACCACATCCGCTCCGGCAACCACGGCAGCACCGGCAACGACGGCTGCTCCGGCGGAGACGTCGGCGCCGCAGCCCGAGTTCGCCGATTTCAACGGTGACGGCAAGGTCGTCATCGGGGTGGCGACCGACGGGGCGCGTGACGATGGTTCCTACTATCAGACGCTGGTCGAGACGATCGAGGAGATCTCGGCGGCAAACGGATTCGAGCCCCCGATCATTGTCGACTTGATTGATCCGGCGAACGCCGACGCCGAACTGGAGGCACTGGCCCAGCAGGGTGTCGACGTGATTGCCGTTGGTTCGAGTGCGATCGCTGAGGGTCTTCCCGCACTGGCACTCGAGTACGACGAGATCTACTGGTACTGCAACTGCGGCTCCGGCTCCCCGGCTACCGAGGGAATCATGAAGAGCTCGGACAGCGGTGCCGAGTTGTGGATCTCCGGTGGTTATGCGGCCGGCCTGCTGCTGCAGGATGCGGGCGGTGACACCGCGGTGTTCATCGGATGCTGCGATCTCAACTTCGAGGTCGAGTCGTTCAACGGATTTATTCTCGGCCTGCAGATGGTCGATCCGTCGTTTACGGCGACCTATGTGCCGACCGGGAACTTCCCGTTCGACTTCAACAACACCGCAGGCGCGACGGAGGCATATGCCACTGCGCTCGCCGAGGGTGTCGACCTCGTGGTGCCGTTCCTGGGCGATGCTCACGAGCCGATCGTGCGGCTCGCCAACGAAGATGGTCTGATCGTGATGACGGTTGGTCCGTCGAACGGGTGTGAGCGCGACGATCTCGACTACGACTTCTTGGTCAAGTTCTCCGCCGGCGACTACGTGCGGCCGGTCTTCGACGACATCCTCAGTGGTGTGGCCGTAGAGGGAGGCATCCGCAACTTCACCGTCGGTATCGACGACGAGGTCGGGGCCGAGTTCTGTGACGGCGCCACCGCGGCGCAGGTGGACATGCTCGATGCGCTCAACGCACAGATCGGCGCCGGCGACTTCGGCGATGAGATCTTTGCGATCTTGTCCGACGCATACGGGTTCTAAGCAACCGACACGATGAATCGATTCGCAGAGGGCACCCGAATGGGTGCCCTCTGCGGGTCGCCCGGGATCAGGGGAGTCGTTTGAATGGCTGAGCCGAGCACAAGGAGCGGCGAACCGACGCTGCTCGAGCTACGCGGCATGACCAAACGGTACGGGCCGGTGGTCGCCTGTGACGAGGTCGACTTCTCGCTGCGGCGCGGCGAGATCCACGGTGTGCTGGGAGAAAACGGCGCCGGCAAGTCCACTTTGATGAAAATGCTCATCGGACTCGCCCTGCCCGACGGCGGGACCATCCGAATCGACGGCGAGCCACGCCAGATCGCCGACCCGATTCAGGCTGCAGCCCTCGGCATCGGCATGGTTCACCAGCACTACAGCCTGGTCGACGCCCTCACCGTGTGGGAGAACGTGGCCCTGGGAGAAAAGGGCGCGCTGGCTAGGGACATGACCAGGGAACGGGTCATGGTCATCAGCGAGCGATACGGTCTCGAGGTAGACCCAGACGCCCACGTCAGGGACCTGACCGCCGGGCTCCGCCAGCGGGTCGAGATCATCAAATGCCTGCGGCACGAGCCGCGCATCCTCATCCTCGACGAGCCGACTTCGGTGCTGACGCCGGAGGAATCCGAGCAGTTGTTCGAGGTTTTGGGTGAGGGCGTGCGACGTGAGGGATGGGCCGTCGCACTGGTGAGCCACAAATTGGATGAGGTGCTTCATGCCACCGATCGCATCACCATCATGCGCGATGGCAGGGTCGTCGAAGAAGTGATCACCGCCGAAGCCGATGCTCCCTCGTTGGCTCGTGCAATGGTGGGTCGTCCGGTAACGCTCCGTGCCGGAGCTGCTGCGATAGGCGGCTCGGTGGAGGAGATAGTCGCCGGAGCCGGGCATGAGGCGTTGGAGGGACGGCCTCCGATCCTCGAGCTGGCCGATGCCTCCCTCAGGGCACCCGACGGCGCCGTTCTCCTGGATGGACTCTCACTCGAAGTTCGACCGGGAGAGATCGTTGGCGTCGCCGGTGTCGAAGGAAATGGGCAGACCCCCCTCAGCCGGGTGTTGTCGAGCCTGTTGAGGCTCGAATCGGGCCGGGTGATGGCAGAAGGCACAGAGATACCCACCGGCAAAGCGGGCGCCATGGCGGCGGCCGGCATCGTCGTCATTCCGGCGGATCGGCATGCATCGGGTTGTGTGCCGGA
>JAZGIX010000041.1:0-6537 GCA_036482315.1 Acidimicrobiia bacterium
GCCATTACCGCCTTTTGGGCGTGGAGGCGGTTTTCGGCCTGGTCGAAGACTCTGCTCCAACGGCCGTCGATGACAGCGTCGGCGACTTCGACGTTGCGGTCGGCCGGGAGGGGGTGCATATAGATGGCGTCCTCGTCGGCCATCTCCATACGGCGCGGATCGACGATCCAGTCGGTGTATTGCTCAGAGATCTTGGCCGACTCCTCGTGGTCCGAGGTGGTCAACATCGAGCCCCACGCCTTGGCGTATACGACGTCGGCACCGGCTATGCCCTCTTCGAAGTCCTCGACGATCTCGAAGCTGCCGTGGGCCGCCTTGGCGTTCTCCTCGGCCTGAGCGACGATCTCGGGCATCAACTTGAACTCGGGCGGCCTGGTCAGACGAACGTTGGCGCCGTAGCGGGTCATCAGCAGGATGACGCTCTGCGGGACGCTGATCGGCTTCTGATAGGACGCAGCGTATGCATAGCTCATGTTGATCGTCAGCTTTGAAGGGTCGCCCTTCTGCTCGATGATTGTCAGCAGGTCGGCCAATGCCTGGTGCGGGTGATACCAATCGCACTGCATGTTGAGGACCGGCACCCGGCTGGCCTCGGCGACGGCGCGGATGTACTGGTTGCCGATGCCCCAGTCGACCTGACGAATGGCGATCCCGTCGCCGTAGCGGCCGAGGATCTCGCCGATCTCTTTCCAGGTGTCGCCGTGGCCGATCTGAGTAGCCGTGCTGTCGAGGAACATGGCGTGGCCACCCAGCTGGGCCATTCCTGCCTCGAAACTGGCCCGGGTGCGGGTACTCGAGAAGAAGAAGAGCATCTCCAGCACCTTGTCGCGCAGCAGGGCATGCTCTTCACCAAGCGCCCGGCGTCTCTTCAGGTCCAAGGCGATGTCGATGACGGTATCGAGCTCGTCCTTGGTCCACTCCTGGGTGGTGATCATGTCTCTTCCGCGCAAGTGCGTCTGCATTGGTATTCCTTTGGTTGTTGGATGGTGACCGACGGAACGGTCCCTCACCCACCTGCCCTTCGTCTCATCACCCCGAGGCGCAGCAAGTCGTCGCGAAACATCGACCTTGCGTGTACCAGGGGTTGACCTTCTGTAGTGAATCCCGTTTCGTCGAAACTGATGGCGGCAGTACCGGGCTCGGATCCGAGTAGCTCGGCCCATTCTTTGGTGAGGAGGACCGGCACGATCTCGGACACGTAGTACGCGAGTTGGCTCCCCGTCTGCGCCTCCAGGAAATCGAAGATCGGTGTTTCGGCATCGCGCTTTCGCAGTTTGCCTTCAATCAAGTGGGCCGGCACGAAGTTGTAGGTGAGGACGACGGGATCGCCGTTCTCGTAGAAGACCTTCTCCATCGCCAGCACCTGTTCGTCCTCTTCGAGCCCGAGAGCCTGTGACGTTTCCGGGGCGGGGGTCTCGATTCCGGAACTGATGACCTTCACCGAAGGTGTGTAGCCGTGATCGATGAGCATTTCCTCGTAGGACCACATCTCTTCGAGCCGGGTCTTGATCCGAAGCCCGTGGGGATTCACGAAGGTTCCGGCTCCTTGGCGGCGCACGATCGCCCCTTCGTGTTCGAGGCGACTCAGGGCATCTCGCACGGTGGTCCTGCTCACCCCGAGGTCGGTGGCCAGCTCGGTCTCGGGGGGGATGCGGCCTTCTTCAAAGCCGTCGTCGACGATCAGCTGCTTGATGTGCTGGCGCACCTGTTCGGTGAGGGAGGGGCCGCGGGTGATCACTTTCGCTCACTCCCTGCGGATTTGGTAGAGTCATAGGGTCGCATGGTTGTAATACCAATTATAGAAGACATTCCGCCGTCGTCCAATGGACGGGTGGCCGCAAGTCGGTTTGCCAAAGAGGAGAAGAATCATGAGAAGCTTTGCCGGTAGGGACATCCTTTCTCTCAAGGAATTCGAGAGGAACGAGTTCTTCCACGTATTCGAGATCGCCGATCGGCTGGAGCCAATCGCCCGCGAGCGACGGAATTCGGACCTGCTGGCCGACAAGACGTTGGTGACGGCGTTCTATCAGCCCTCCACCCGGACCCGTCTCGCCCATGAGGCGGCGATGCATCGTCTGGGCGGTCACGTCCTCGGGTTCTCCGACGCCAAGAACACCCGGGCCGGCGACTTCTACCAGGAGTCGATCAAGGACACCGTCCACATGCTGGAGTTCTACGGCGATGCGCTCGTCATGCGCCACTTCCAGCAGGGTGCCCCGGCTGAGGCGGCCAAGTGGGCTTCGATTCCGATCATCAACGCCGGCGACGGCTGGGGCGAGCACCCGACCCAGGTCCTGACCGATCTGTACACGGTGTTGAAGGAGAAGGGGACACTCGACGGGTTGACCTTCGTCTGCATCGGGGACCACCGGATGCGGACCATGCACTCGATCGGGTATGCCCTCTCGCAGTTCGATGCCGAGATGGTGATCCTGGCACCCGAAGAGATGTCGCCCACCGATGAATTCCTCGCCGAGCTCGACACGCTTGGTACGACGTACCGGATCGTGGATCACATCGACGACGTCATTGCCGAAGCCGATGTCATCTACATGGAGCCGGTGGTTCAGCCGGACTACACGATTTCGCGAGACGAAGTCCCGGACGACTACGGCAAGACGCCCGCCAACTACCAGATCACCCGCGAGGTGATGAAGCGTGCCAAGGGCGACTCGATCATCCTGCACTCGCTGCCCCGGATGGATGAGCTGCTCGAAGAGGTCGACAATCTCAAGCACGCCCGTTACTGGCAGGAGGCCTACAACGGTGTCGTGATGCGGATGACGCTCCTGTCGCTCATCCTCGGAGCGATGGAGTAACCATGCCGCTGGCAGTAATCGCCATTGGAGGGAACTCCCTCATCACCGACGCCGAGCACAAGTCGGTCGAGGATCAGTACGAGGCGGCCGCAGAGACCGGCCACCACATTGCGTCATTGATCGCCGAAGGTTGGGACGTTGCCGTTACTCACGGCAACGGCCCACAGGTCGGCTTCATCCTGCGCCGCTCCGAGCTGGCCAGCCATGAGCTGCATGAGGTGCCGCTCGATGTATGCGGCGCCGATACCCAGGGTGCGATTGGTTACGCCTTGCAGCAGAACCTGCGCAATGACTTCAAACGCGCCGGGATCGAGAAATCGGTGGTGACGGTCGTCACTCAGGTGGAAGTCAGTCGTGACGATCCGGCGTTCGCCAAACCGTCGAAGCCGATCGGCTCGTTCATGGACGAGGCCGAGGGCACACGTAGGCGCGACGAGGATGGCTGGGATGTCATCGAGGATGCCGGCCGGGGTTGGCGTCGGGTGGTGGCGTCGCCTCAGCCCACGAAGGTGATCGAACTCGACGTCGTCAAGCAGCTGCTCGCTGCGGGCGTGGTTGTGATCACGGTCGGCGGCGGCGGGATTCCGGTCGTCTCCGACGATGACGGCAACCTCGAAGGTGTTCCGGCAGTCATCGACAAGGATCTGGCTTCGGCGCTGCTGGCGCAGTTGATCGATGCCGATCTGTTGATCATCTCCACCGCGGTGGAGAAGGTGGCGCTGAACTTTGGCACTCCGGATGAACGCTGGATGGACGAGTTCACCCTGGCCGAGGTCAAGCAGTACCTCGACGAGGGGGTTCACTTCACCGAGGGCAGCATGGCTCCGAAGATGCGCGCCGTGGTCCAGTTCCTCGAGAGCGGGGGCCGGCAAGCACTCATCACCAATCCGGAGAACATCGCCCGGGCGATGGCCCATGAGACCGGAACGTGGATCAACGCTTGAGCTTGGATCATGTCCTCAATCTGACCTGTGTGGTCTGCGGTCGGGAGTATCCGGCCGGTGACATCTATGTGTGTACCGAGCACGGCAACGAGGGAATTCTCGACGTTCGCTACGACTACGAGCGGATCGAGATGTCGCGCTCGTCGCTCGCCGCCGACCGCGACGTCACGATGTGGCGATATCGGGCCGTGATGCCGCTGGCGGCAGACGCTCCGCTCCCACCGTTGACGGTGGGAGGCACCCCGACGTATGACGCTCCTCGACTGGCGGATCAGGCCGGTGTCGGCCGCCTGTGGGTGAAGGACGAAGGTCGCCAGCCGACGGCTTCACTCAAGGATCGCGCCTCTGCGATGGCAGTGGTCAAGGCGCAGGAATTCGGTGCCTCAGTTGTGACCACGGCCAGCACCGGCAATGCGGCTGCGGCATTGAGCGGGTTGTGTGCCAGCGTCGGGCAGCGCAACGTGATCTTCGTCCCTGAGTCGGCTCCCGAGGCCAAGGTCGCGCAGTTGCTGGCCTATGGGTCGACCGTGGTACTGGTTCAGGGCAACTACTCGGACGCGTTCGACTTGTGCATGGTGGCCGCCGAGAGCCACGGCTGGTACAACCGCAACACCGGGTTCAACCCGTACATGACCGAAGGCAAGAAGACTGCGATGCTCGAACTTCTCGAGCAACTGGGCTGGGAGAGCCCCGATGCCGTCTTTGTCAGCGTCGGTGACGGATCGATCATCGGGGGGCTCCACAAGGGTGCCAAGGACGCGCTGGCGTTGGGCCTGATCGAGTCGATTCCCCGGATCTACGGGATCCAAGCCGCCGGAAGCGACTTCATGGTGCAGGCCTTCGAGAGCGGTGAGGATGTTCTCGACAAGGAGCCGATCGCCGCCGAAACCGTTGCCGACTCGATCAGCGCCGACCTGCCGCGGGATCGGATCAAGGCGATGGCCGCCGTCACCGAGACGGGCGGTGCCTACATCAGGATCCCGGACGAGGTGATCCTGGAGGCGATTCCGACTCTGGCAAGGGGATCGGGTGTTTTCGCCGAACCGGCCGGAGCGACCGCCTACGCAGGTGTGGTGGCGGCGGTAGACCAGGGCCTGGTAGGCCCGTCCGACCGGGTCGCGGTCCTCAGCACCGGTAGCGGACTCAAGGACGTCGCCTCTGCGATGCGAGCGGTGACGTCTGTCGGCACCACACCAATAACTGTTCCACCAGATCTTGCCGCACTCGACGCGGCCCTCAACAAAAAAGGAATCCGATGATCGATCTCACCATCAATGAAACAACGCTGGCCACCTCAGCCCAGAGAGCTCGGGAGCGGTCGATAACGATCCCGACCTTCAAGCAGATGCGCGACCCGTCGTTGATTCCCGACGACATCAAGGCAAAGCTGGGTGATGTCGGCCTGTGGGATCTCGATCCGCTCAATCTGTATCGGATCACCTGGCACAACGAGCCGATCGCCCACGGGGGCGGATTCGGTCCGGTCAATTTCATGGAGTTGCCTCCTGAGCTCACCGGCGTAGATGCCCGGATCATCGTTCTGGAAGGGAAATGGTTTCCGACCGGAGCTCACAAGGTCGGTGCGGCGTTCGGCTGCCTGGTGCCTCGGCTGGTGACGGGTCAGTTCGATCCGACGACGCAGAAGGCCGTGTGGCCATCGACCGGCAATTACTGCCGCGGCGGCGCCTACGACTCCAACCTTCTCGGGTGTGAGTCGATCGCCATCCTGCCCGAGGGTATGAGTCGCGAGCGGTTCGAGTGGTTGGAGGGTGTTGCCGACGAGATCATCAAGACCCCGGGCTCCGAGTCGAACGTCAAGGAGATCTTCGACAAGTGCAACGAGCTTGCAGCATCCGGTGAGGATCTGATGATCTTCAACCAGTTCGACGAGTTTGGAAACTACCTGTGGCACTACGCCGTCACCGGACCGGCGATGGAAGAGGTGCTGCGTCAGGCGATGGGACCCAATGATCGATACGCCGGCGTGGTTCTCACCACCGGATCGGCCGGCACGATTGGATCCGGGGACTATCTCAAGCAAGTCTTCCCTACTTCCAAGATCGCAGCCGGCGAGGCCACCCAATGTCCGACGATGCTCTACAACGGGTTCGGAGAGCATCGAATCGAAGGGATCGGCGACAAGCACATTCCGTGGGTCCACAACCTGCGCAACACCGACTTTGCCATCGGACTCGATGACGAGGCGGCGATGAACGTGATTCGGCTCTTCAACGAGCCGGCCGGAGTCGAGTATCTGGTCGATCAAGGGGTCAAGCCCGACCTCATCGAGCAGCTCCCGCTACTCGGGATTTCGGGCGTCGGCAACGTGCAGGCCGCCATCAAGTTCGCCAAATATCACGAGCTCACGTCGAGCGACGTCGTGATCACGTTGGGGACCGACTCGATGGAGATGTATGGCAGCAGGTTGGTCGAACTCACCGACGAGCGAGGCGAGTTCACCACCAACGATGCTGCGGCCACTTATGCCCGATACCTGATGGGGACGGCGACCGATCATGTTCACGAGTTGTCGTACCGCGATCGCAAGCGGATCCACAACCTCAAGTACTACACCTGGGTCGAGCAGCAGGGCAAGAGCTACGAGGAGATCCAGGCACAGTGGTACGACCATGACTACTGGACCGGGATTCAGGCCCTGGTGGACCCGATCGATCAGCTGATCGACGACTTCAACTCGCTGGTCGCCGGCTAGCCGACTCGTGATCAGCTTGAGTCAATCGGCGTAGCCCGATAGGTGGGGTTCTGGATCACTC
>JAZGIX010000042.1:0-9748 GCA_036482315.1 Acidimicrobiia bacterium
CCGCGCTCGGACTGCTCATGATCCTGAGTACCAGTGGTCCGAGACTCGAAGCGGAGGGATCTGCCCGCGCATCGCAGATGATCCGACAGTCGACCTTTGTTGTCCTCGGATTGGTCACGTTCTTCGTGGCCACGATCCTCAGCGATCGTCAATGGCGGCTGCTGACGCCCTGGGTCTACGCCGTGACTTTGGCGCTTCTCGCGCTGGTGCTGGGAATCGGCGAGCTCATTGGGGGCGCGCAGCGCTGGATCCCGCTTGGCCTGTTCAACCTGCAGCCGTCGGAGGTGGCCAAGCCGGCGGTGATTCTGGCGTTAGCTGCTTTGCTGGCCGGCGCCGTCGAAAACGAAGTGAAATGGTCGAGGATCTTCAAGGCCTTCGGGTTGGTCGGCGGCCCCGCCATCCTTATCTTCCTGCAGCCCGATCTCGGGACGATGCTCGTGTTCGGTTTTGTGACGGTCATCATGTTGTTCGCCGCCGGGACCGACGTGCGACAGATCGTGATTCTCGGACTGATTGCGATTGCAGCTCTGATCATCGCCATCGAGGCCGACCTTCTGGCCGAATACCAAGTCGACCGGCTGACCGGGTTCTTGAGCCCGGGTGAGCAGACCCTGTCGATCAACTACAACCAAAACCAGAGCCAAATCGCCATCGGGGGAGGCGGAATGTTCGGACAGGGCTTGTTCGAGGGCACCCAGACCAATTTGGCATTCGTTCCGGCTCAGACGACCGACTTCATCTTCACCGCGGTCGCCGAGCAGCTTGGTTTTGCGGGTGCGGCGACGGTCATTGCGCTCTACGCAGTTCTGGTGCTGCGGCTTCTGATAATTGCCTCGGCCGCACGCGACCGGTTCGGGCGATTAGTGGCGGCGGGCATGGCCGCGATGATTGCCTTCCACGTATTCGTGAACATCGGGATGACGGTTGGCCTGTTACCCGTGACCGGATTACCGCTGCCGTTCATGTCGTTCGGCGGGTCTTTCTACATCTCGACACTCTTTGGTCTCGGGGTCGCCCACTCGGTCTGGATCCATCGCAGCCGGATACCCCTCGGTGCGGTACCGGGTAGGGCTGTGTAGGAGCAGCCTCCGCACGGTGGTGCCGCCCCGGGCGGCGCTGCGCTCTGCGGCGCGCCCTCCATGCTTCCTGAAGGCGGCAGGCGCCGTTGACTGGAGCGCTATGGTTTTGGGTCATGGATCGGCGTGGAGATAGGGGCTGGGTCGAAGTCATCAGCGGCCCCATGTTCTCGGGTAAGAGCGAAGAACTGATCCGCCGTATCACCCGTTATCAGATCGCTCGAGTCCCCGTTCAGACGTTCAAGCCGTTGGTCGATGATCGATATGCGACGGACAAAGTGGTTTCACATTCGTCGCTCTCCGTCGACGCGGAGCCGGTTTCCGACAGCGATGCCCTGCTGCGATCGGTGAAGGAGCGTACCGAGGTGGTCGGCATCGACGAGGCCCAGTTCTTCGACGAGGGTCTGGTTGCAGTCGTGGCGCAGCTGGCGGCTGCGGGCAAGAAGGTCATCGTCGCCGGCCTCGATCTCGACTTCCTCGGGCGTCCGTTCGAGCCGATTCCGACCCTGATGACCCACGCCGAGTACGTGATGAAGAGTTTGGCGGTGTGCCACAGATGCGGTGGAGCCGGGATGTACACCCAGCGAGTGATCGCCTCCGACGAGCTGGTGGTGTTGGGCGCCGAAGGCGCCTACGAAGCCAGGTGTCGTGCCTGCTATGACCCCGGCGAGAGCCAACAGGAGCAGCTGGAGGTCTGAGGAGAGCTTGCAGCCTGCAGCTTGCAACCTGCAGGCCCCGATCCTTTAGCTGCACGCAGCACGCTGCACGCTCCCCGGTCTACCGACCCTTGCCTGGTAACCTCCTTCCGCATCGGGCTCGGCAACGCCGCCCGGAGTTCATCCGACCGACCGGAGTATTGAGTGAGCAGTTCACACCTCAGCAGCTGCGTTCGTCACGAGACGACCGTCATTTGCGCTCCTCAGATCCGGGCTGGTCGACGTCAGGATCAAGTACGCCCCGCCGGGGGTTCGAAGGAGATTTTTCATGGGATTGTTTCGCAAGCGCGGCGCTCAGGTGGTCCGCCGAGGGGTCGGCGACACCGCAGTCGAGGAGCGCAAGACAAAGCGGGTAGCCGGCAGCAAGGTTGAGATCAGGCGAGTCTTAGTAGAGCAGCCGTCGAAGACCAAAGACCGCAAACGCAAAGACCGGTCCGGACGCGGCCAGTCGCGCCGTCGCCCAACGCGTCAGCAGCCGGAGATTATCGCCCCTCCGCCAACCGAGCGGAAGCAGATGCTCGTACGGCAGACGCCGCATCAGACCCAGATCGTCGTTCTGGAAGGGGCAGTGCTTGTAGAGCACTACGTCGCTCGGAGCGACAAGCAGAGCCTCGCCGGGAACATCTACTTGGGGAAGGTTCGCAATGTGCTGCCCGGCATGGAGGCCGCATTCATCGACTTCGGGGAGGCTAAGAACGGCGTGTTGTACGCCGGCGATGTCCAATCCGAAGACGGTCGGCGCAATCAGCGGATCGAGAAGATTCTGAAGGTGGGCGACGAGGTCCTGGTGCAAGTGGTCAAGGATGCGATGGGCCACAAGGGAGCCCGATTGACCAATGAGATCAATCTGAGCGGCCGCTACGTCGTCCTCGATCCGAACGCACAGAAGCCGGGCATCAGTCGTCGCTTGTCCGATAGCGAGCGGGATCGGCTGCGTCGAATCGCTGAAGAATTGAGGCCCGACGGGTTTGGGGTCATCGTCCGGACGGCGGCTGAGGGCGCCTCCAGAGAAGAGATCGGAGCCGATATCGATCGGCTCAAGAAGACCTGGACGGAAGTCTCGGCCTCGGTTACCAGTGGTGGTGCACCCCGGCTCATCTATGAGGAGCCGCCGCTCGTGATTCGCGTCATCCGTGAGCACTTCACGCGGGACTTCAAACGTCTCCTCATCGGGGAGAACTCAGTTCACGAAATGGTGATCAGCTATCTCAAGGACACCGACCCTGATCTGGTTGAGAGGGTTCAGCGATATTCGGACGAACTTCCTCTGTTCGAACGGTTCCATGTGGAGGATCAGCTCCGTAAGGCACTCGATCGCAAAGTCTGGCTTCCGTCCGGCGGCCACATCGTCATCGACCGCACCGAGGCGCTAATGGTCATCGATGTCAACACGGGGAGGTTCGTCGGCCATTCGAATCTCGAGGAGACTGTTCTTCAGAACAATCTCGAGGCAGCCGAGGAGATCGCCCACCAGCTCCGATTGCGGGACATCGGGGGCATCATCGTCATCGACTTCATCGATATGGAGATTGCCAAGAATCGAGAGGCCGTGCTACTGCGCCTCAGGGAGCAACTGGCGAAGGACAAGACCCGTACCCAGGTGTTCGATGTTTCCAATCTGGGACTGGTCGAGATGACGCGCAAGAACGTGTCGGAGGGATTGCTCGAGACCTTCTCGCATGTTTGTCCCCAGTGCTCCGGTCGCGGTGTAGTGCTTTACGAGGATGCCGCCGCCACCGGGGCAGCCATTCCCGTTGTCGAATCCGACGAGTAGGAGTTCGGACCCGCTTGAGGCGCAAGCCGCAGCAAGATTTGGGCGCGATGACGCCAAGGGACGGACCCCAGAGCGAGATGCGACGACGCAGGAGTAGTCCGGCGAGCCACTAAGATGCCGCCCGATCCCCCCTCGAGGTTTCTTCAGATATGTACGCCATCATCCGCACAGGCGGCAAGCAAGCGAAGGTCCAAGAAGGCGATGTCATCGATGTCGAGCGCCTGAGCGCCGAAGGCGATGATTTGTCTTTTACCCCGCTGCTCGTCGTCAACGATAAGGGCAAGGTCTTTTCGGGTCGCGAGACGCTGAAGACGGCGAAGGTGACCGCCAAGGTGGTCGGCGACGGCGCGGGCCAGAAGATCGACATCTTCAAGTACAAGGCCAAGACCGGCTACCGCCGACGTAGTGGACATCGTCAGAAGTTCACGACGATCGAGATCACCAAGATCCAGCCCCCCAAGGGGAACAAGAAGTCAACCGACGAGGCATCGGCCGAAGAGGGCGAGGAGGCCTGATATGTCCAAGACCAAGGGCGGCGGCTCCAGCAAGAACGGCCGCGATTCACGCTCAAAGCGGCTCGGACCAAAGGTGTTCGACGGACAGCAAGTGAAGTCCGGTGCAATTCTGGTTCGCCAGCGGGGCACCAAGATCCACCCCGGCCGCAACGTTGGGAAGGGCGGCGACGACACGCTTTTCGCTACCTCCGAGGGCGTGGTCAGCTACGGCAAGCGCCGCGGCCGCCGCGAGGTAAGCGTCCTCGACCCGACCTGAGGTCAGGTCGGGCACCAGGAACCTGCTGAGAAGCTGCACTACTCGGCAGAGCACTGGTTCGAGCCTTGTTCGTAGATCAGGTACGGGTCCTCCTGCGGGCCGGAGATGGCGGGGCGGGTGTCGCGTCGTTCAAACGACAACGGGGCAAGCCCCGGGGTCGCACTGAAGGCGGTTCCGGCGGCAGCGGCGGCGACATCGTCATTGAGGCTTCAGACCGTGCCGGCACTCTCCTCGACTACCAGCGGCGCCCGCATCGACGCGCCGCCAACGGGACCCACGGACGCGGTGACCTTCAGCACGGACGTGCCGGAGCGGACGAGGTGCTCCCGGTACCGGTCGGGACGATCGTGCGCGAACTCGACGGCACGATCATCGCCGACCTCGCTCAGCCGGGGCAGCGGGTCGTCGCGGTGACCGGGGGTCGCGGGGGTAAGGGGAATGCCGCTCTCGTGAGCAGAGCCAATGTTGCTCCGAACTTCGCCGAGCAGGGAGAATATGGCGAAGAGCGCGAATTGATCCTCGAGTTGAAGCTGCTGGCAGATGCGGCCCTCATTGGGTTCCCGAACGCCGGGAAGAGCACGTTCGTCTCGCGGGTGTCGGCAGCGAAGCCGAAGATCGCCGACTATCCATTTACGACTCTCGAGCCGAATCTCGGTGTTGTCGAGATTGGTGAACGGCGGTTCGTTCTGGCCGATATCCCGGGACTGGTGGAAGGAGCTGCAGATGGGAAGGGGCTTGGGCACTCGTTTCTGCGCCATGCCGAACGGGCCCGCGCCCTGGTGATTCTCCTCGACCCATCACCGCTCCAGGAACTCGATTGCATCGAGCAGTTGGGGATCCTGCGGGCCGAGCTGGAGGCTCACGATCCCCAGCTTGCAGCCCGCGCTGAGATCGTCGCGGTGGCGAAGCTGGATCTGGGGCCTGTCGACGAGACGTTCGAACGGCTTCGCAATGTCGGCGTCGAACCCTTTGTCGTGTCTGCCGTCACCGGTGAAGGTATTGAGCCGCTTCTCCACGCCATCGCCGATGCGGTCGACCGTGCCGAGCGCGACGCTCCGCACGGTGAGGGCTTTCTGCTGCATCGCCCGGTGCCCCCCAGCTACTCGATCGAACACGATGGGGAGCGGTGGGTCGTCTCCGGCCTGCTCGCCGAGAGGGCAGTTGCGATCGACGATCTCACCAAGCCGGAGGCCGCCGACTTCGCGGCGCGGAGACTCACCGCGGCCGGGGTTGACGCCGCGTTGAAAGAGGCCGGTGCCAAGCCGGGTGACGAGGTGCAGATCGGAGAGGTCGTGTTCGAATTCTCCGACGATGGCTGAGAGGCTTGGCCCTCTCGAGCAGCTAGGAGTCGCCTCCGAGTTGGATCAGTTCTTCTGCGCTGAGGCATTCGAACACAACCGGCAGCAACTCTCCGAGAAGCGCCGGGTCTTCGAAGGGATCGTCGGCCGATCCGAATGATTGAGTCAGGGCGTCTCGGAATCCGTCGCTGGCAGCGAGGCCATCTCCCAGGCAGTTCGCGGCGTCGGCGCTGATCTCTCCGGCAACCTCTTGGGTCATGAGGGCGCCAAAGTCGATGCAATCGAACATGGCGTCGACAACCGTACGCCGCTCCTGGATGGAGGCGGCGCTCATGAACTCTTCGAACTCGAGCTGCAATGCGTCGGCCATCCGATCGCCTCCGAGGGCATCGATCAGCCCGCTGGCAAAGCAGACCGCGTCCTCATCGGAGAGGCCGAACTGATCGCCGGTCTGACCGCCCTTGATCTGCTCCGCAAGGTCGCCCATCAGGGCGACATCACCACCACCGCCGGCGTCGTCGTCTCCACAACCCGCCACCGCCAGTAGCAAGGCGAGCGAAATCGCCATCGTCCGCTTCATGTTCCCTCCACCTCGAACGATTCTTCAGTCGGCAGAGTATCAACATCGACCGCGCATACACTCGGGCCCCATGCCGACCAGATCACCAGCCTCGATCGCCGCCGCCCTCGAGGCAGAGGGATACCTACCCGACGATCGCATCGCCCAGGTCGTGTTCCTGGCGGAGCGCCTCGACAAGCCCGTCCTGGTCGAAGGCCCTGCCGGAGTCGGCAAGACCGAACTCGCCAAGGCGTTGGCGGCGGTCCACGGTCGCAGGCTGATCCGGCTTCAGTGCTACGAGGGGCTCGACGAGGCCAAGGCGCTCTACGAGTGGAACTATCGAAAGCAGTTGCTCCGCATCCAGGCCGACGCCCAGACAGATTGGTCGGAGTTGGCAGGGGATATCTTCGGCGAGGAGTTCCTGCTGACTAGGCCGCTGCTCGAGGCGATCAGGTCGACCGATCCGGTCGTACTCCTCATCGACGAGATCGATCGTGTGGAGATGGAGACCGAAGCGCTGATGCTCGAGGTACTCAGCGACTTCCAGGTCTCGATTCCCGAACTGGGAACCATCGAAGCGGCGAGCCGACCAATGGTGCTCCTGACCTCGAACAACACCCGCGAGCTCTCGGAGGCCCTGAAACGACGGTGCCTCTTTCTGCATATCGACTACCCGTCGATCGAACGGGAGACGGCGATCCTTCTGTCCAGAGTTCCGGAGCTGCCGGCGGTGCTGGCCGAGAGCATGGCGCGGATAATTGCATCGATCAGGTCGGAACCGATCCGCAAGCCGCCGTCCATCAGCGAATCGCTCGACTGGGCCCGCACCCTCATCACCCTGGGCATAGACCAACTCGATGAGGCTGCGGTGACGGAGACGCTTCACGTTCTGCTCAAGTACCAGGCAGATGTGGACAAGGTCACAGCCAGCCTGGGGTCTGTTGAATGATGCCGCGACATGCATTGTTCAGCAGGCCCCAAACGGAATCTTGATGCTCCGGGTCCTAACGGGTTTCGTAGAAGAGCTGAGGGCGATTGGGATTCCGGTTTCGATGGTCGAAGCGATCGACGCCGCCCGAGGAATCGAATACGTCGACTTGGGGTCGCGGTCGGCGCTGAGGGCGGTGTTGGGTTCGACTCTGGTCAAGAACGCCCGTCACTACTCGGCCTTCGAGGCGGCTTTCGAGGCCTATTTCTCTTCGGTGGGCCCCCGTGCAGGGTCGGTGGAGGACGAGGCCCGTAGGGAGGACGCGAGAGCACTCCTGGCCGGTCTCCCTGGTGCCGGAGGCCCGGGCGGCGGGGATGGAGACGATGCATCGGACCTTGTCGCGGCGCTGCTGCGGGCGCTGCGGGATCGCGACGAAGCGCTGTTGCAGGCGGTCGTGAGAGCATCGGTAGATCGGCTGGCCGGGATAGAGCCGGGCCGACCCGTCGGTGGTGCCTATTACCTGTATCGGGTGATGCGGCGGCTCGAACTGGAGAGGGTTGGCGCTGAACTGGCGGACGCCGCTGCTCGGGATGCGTCCTCTTCGTTAGAGCGGAGGCTGGAGTCCGAGGAGGTCGAGCGACGGCTCACCCAGTTCCGCGAGCTGCTGCGCTCCGAGATCCGGAAGCGTTTGGTCGCCGACCGCGGCCCTCAGGCGGTGGCGCGCACGTTGCGCCGCCCGCTGGTCGAGGACATCGATCTGATGTCGGCGACGCGTGACGAACTCGTCGAGGCAGAGCGAGTCGTACACCCGCTGAGCCGTCGTCTGGCCACGAGGTTGTCGCAACGACGGCGACAGGGCAACCGAGGCCGGCTGGACATTCGCCGAACGATGCGGGCGTCGCTGTCGACCGGCGGGGTGCCGGTCGATCCCCGCTTCAGGAGGCCACGTCCGGGAAAACCGGAGATCGTGCTGCTGTGTGACATCTCAGGTTCGGTGGCGACCTTTGCCCGGTTCACCATGCAGATCGTCTACGCGATCGCGGCACAGTTCAGTCGGGTGAGAAGTTTCGCTTTCATCGACGGGATGGACGAGGTCACATCCTTCTTTGGAGCCGGGGCGGATTTTCCGACCGCAATGCGTCGCATCGGCGCGGAGGCCGAGGTGGTGTGGCTCGACGGCCACAGTGACTACGGAAACTCGTTCGGGACGTTCCGAGATCGATTCTTGGAGGACGCCGTGACGAGGAGGACCACCGTCATCGTGACCGGAGACGCCCGCAGCAACTATCACGATGCCAACGCAGAGGCGCTGCGCGATATCTCTCGGAGTTCGCGAGCACTCTTCTGGTTGAACCCTGAGCAACAGCGTTACTGGGACACGGGCGACTCGATTATGGGGATCTACTCCCCCTGGTGTGACGAGGTGTACGAGGTGCGGAATCTTCGGCAGCTGGAACGGTTTGTCGAGAAGGTGGCGATTCCGACGACCCGACCTCTTCGTCCCGTTGCATGATCCGGGAGGATCATTGAACCTCAAGGTCGCTGCGAACGCGGTCGATATCTTCTGCTAAGCGGATGCCCAGTCCGCGGAAGGGATCTGTCGTGGCTCAGCGTGTTCTCGTCGTTGAGGACTCCATCGTTATCCAGCGGCTCATCAAGGTGTCTCTGCGCCCCGCTGGTGTCGAGGTCGACACTCGAGACGATGGCCCGACCGGACTCGAGGCCGCCCTGGAGGATCCACCGGCCTTGCTGATCCTTGATGTCGGGCTGCCGCGAATGGACGGGTGGGAGGTCTTGGAGCGAATCCGGAACGATGACCGGACCAGGGACATGAAAGTACTGGTACTCACCGCTCACGCTCAGGAAGAAACCCGAGAGCGGGCCGATCGCGGTGGTGCGGACGCCTTTCTCACCAAGCCGTTCCGTCCGGACGATCTGAGAGCCGTCGCAATGTCACTCCTGGGAGATTCCGGGCTGGAAGTAGGCGTCGCTTAGAGCGTCGGCAATCTGTCGCGCCTGACGGCGCAATCCTGGTGGTGTGACACCACTAACCCCTTCTAGTCTTCGTCTTCACGGGATACGGTGATGGCCTTCCGTGCAATTCGTACTTCTCGTCGTGAGCCTCGGGTTTGCATGCCCTTTACAACCTCCCGTGCCCGGGGAAGTAGTCGAGCCGTACGCACCGGATGGCGCATACGGTGGCCATTGGGGTGTCGATCTGGCGGCCGACGAGGGGTCTGTGGTTCGGGCCGCCGATCTCGGAGTTGTAACTTTTGCGGGCCCGGTGGCCGGTCGCCTGTCGGTAACCGTCCACCACGGTGGTGGTGTACGGACATCGTATTCGTACCTGTCGACCGTGGCCGTGTCCGTCGGCTCGCACGTCGCTTTGGGTGACGTTGTGGGCACCAGCGGGACGGATCACGGGCGCCCCGTGGTGCACTATTCGCTCCGGATTGGGAGCACTTACCGCGCGCCTCCCATCCTCAATTGCGTGCTGTTACCCGCCGATGGGCTGAGGCTAGGAGGGCGCGCCGTCAGGCGCGGATTCGGTGGCCTGGGGCTGGGGCCCTGGGCCACACCGCGATGAGCCTTATGGTGAAGAGCCATGGGCAGGGAGGGCGCGCCG
>JAZGIX010000043.1:0-2051 GCA_036482315.1 Acidimicrobiia bacterium
GCGCGAGCAATAGAAGTGGGCGTTTCAGTCACAAGGCGAGGTTATCCGACGTCTCAGGCGCTATCCCATCGCTCTTCGCGTTTGGCTCCACATCCGCCTCCGCACGGCCGTGTCGCCCCCATGGGCGACCTGCGTTCCTCGGCTCATCGCTGTGCGACCCGCAGCCCCAACCCCAGGTCACCGAGTCCACGCCTGTTGGCGCCTCCTCTCAGGTCAGATCCCCTCCCCGATCCGGGTCCGATACCAGTCGAACGAGTCTTTGGGGATTCGCTCGCCGGTTGAATGGTCCACCCAGACGATCCCGAATCGTTGGCTGTATCCAAGCGACCATTCGAAGTTGTCGAGCAGACTCCACGCAAAGTACCCATCGACCGGCGCGCCCCTTCTGCGGGCGGCCGCCACCGCGCCGATGTGACTGTCGAGGTAGTCGATCCGGCGATCATCGTGGATCGAGCCGGAGGTGTCGGGTCCATCGGAGTACGAGGCGCCGTTCTCGGTCACCAGCATGCTCGGCGGTCCGTACTCGGCGTGCACTCTCACGAGGAACTCGGTCAGTGCCTCCGGCGTCACCTCCCAGCCCATTTCGGTGTACCCCGCGGGAGGATCCGGACCCGGCGACACGCCGGTGTCTTCAGTCTCGTCGGCACCGGCCGAGACTGCGACGCTCGTGTAGTAGTTGATACCCAGGAAGTCGATTGGGGCGGCTATTTCGGCCAGGTCACCGTCGTGAATCCACGGTGGCGAATCTCCCACGAACCGGCCGCGGTCTCTGAAGGCATCGACCATGTCCTGCGGATATCCCCGTCCGAATACCGGGTCGAAGAACCAGCGGTTGCGAAAGCCGTCGAAGTGGCGCTGGGCGTCCCGGTCCGCCTCCGACTGCGAGGCTGCCCACGATGGGCGACAGTCGAGTGCGATCCCCACCCGGATGTCGGGAACCAATTCTCGCATCGCGCGTGCTGCTCGACCGTGGCTCACCAGAATGTGGTGTCCGGCGCTCAGCGCGGCCGTCCAGTCGGTGAGTCCGGGGGCATGAACGCCCTCGAGATGCCCAACGAAGGCGGCGACCCACGGCTCATTGTGTGTGATCCAGGACTTGACCCGATCGCCGTACGCGGCGACCACGGTGGCGGCGTATTCGGCGAAGGCGTCGATTGTGGAGCGAGACCGCCATCCTCCGCGGTCCTCGAGAGACTGGGGGAGATCCCAGTGGTAGAGGGTCGGGAGCGGCTCGATGCCGTTGGCGATGAGCGCATCGATGAGGCGACCGTAGAACTCGAGACCCTCCGGCCGCGCCGGGCCTGCCCCGTCGGGGTGAATCCGCGTCCAGGCGATCGAGAACCGATAGGCGGTGACGCCGAGGTCGGCCATGAGTGCCACGTCCTCTTCCCAGCGATGGAAGTGATCGCACGCCACGTCGCCGGTGTCTTCGCCGAGGGTCCGACCCGGCTCGTGAGCGAAGCGATCCCAGATGGAATCTCCTTTGGAGTCGGTCCGTCCTCCCTCGATCTGATAGGCCGAGGTAGCTACTCCCCACAGAAAGGGCGGCTTTTCGCTCACCGGCGCGTCCTCTTTTCCGTCGGACGCCTGAAGCCGGGTTGAGATTCAGCCTCGACTGCAGGGTCTCGCAGATTCCGGGCCCGCTGCGATTCATCGACGGCTCCGAGATCGTCGAAGAACTCGATCAGGCGGTCGAGGTCCGCCGATCCGCCCGCAGCAGCGATGTGGAGGCCGGTCCGTCCGGCCTCCCAATGATCGCCGAGCGCCCCAAACCTCTCTCTGGCCGCGGTCAAAAGGGCCAGGCCACCTCTTACTTCGCCCGCGGATACCGAGGCACGTCCCTCGAGTCGATCGGCGTGGGCGTGCACCGCCGCCAATCCATAGGCCGCGGCGGTGGCGCGGGCTTCTTCGACCGTCCCGTCCGCCTCTGCCCAGGCTTGACGGGCGGCGATGAGTTCGCACTTGACACCGAGCCGGTCTGCCTCTCTTCCGATGCGTTGTGCGTCGTCTGATTCGACCAGGAGGGCTGCCGTTTCGAGATCTCCGCGTCG
>JAZGIX010000044.1:0-3155 GCA_036482315.1 Acidimicrobiia bacterium
ATCTTGATGGCGGCGGCGGCATAGATCAGCAATGCCGCGCCGATGACAATCAGAACGATCAACAGGGGATCGTCGAAACTCATGATGTTTCTCCTCTCGGGGTGGGTGTTATGGCTGAAATCACTCGGTTGACTCGACTACGAGGCGGGTGCCGCGCACTTCGAGGATCCGCACCTCGGTGCCGACCGCAATCGGGTCACCGTCGGTGGTGGCCCGCCACTCTTCGGTGTCCATCCGGACCCGGCCCGCCGTGGCCGTGCGTTCGATGGCTTCGAGCACCACCGCGGTGCGGCCGATGAAGCGGTTGGCCCCAATCGGGTGCTGGTCCTCGTCGCCGTGCCGGACGAACCGCTGCAGCAGAATCAGGGCTACCAGGGATGTCGCGATGAAGACGATCAACTGGATCGCCGGCTCTACACCCATGAATGCGAGTGCTGCCGCGATCACCGCACCCACCGCAAACGGGAGCATGAAGAAGCCGGCCGTCACCATCTCGGCCAGGCCGAGGAACAGCGCGGCTCCAATCCAGATCCATCTCCAGGTCTCGGTGTCCATGCCGTCTCCTTCTCCTCTGGTGGCCAGTCCGATGACGATGGCACCGGCCACGATTGCAAGTATGGCCAGGTCGGCCCAGTTGAATCTCCGCTTGCGGCGCCGAAAGACCTCGTCCCAAGTCGGCAACGCGTCTTGGCTGCGACCGGTGGCCTCGGCCCACTCGATGGCGAAGGTCGCCGTGTCGGCGCCCACCACCGATTCGGGGGTGCGTCCGTCCATCGACGCCTCGATCAAGTGCTGTTCGAGTTCGGCCCTCATCTCGGCTGCGACCCGCCGTTTGATCCCGGCGGCGCGCCAATAGCGTTCGCAATCGGCTGCGACCGTATCGATTGCGATTCGATCAGTCATTCGTGCCTCCGTTGATGACGCTATCGACGCCATGGGTGAGTGTCCTCCAGTCACCTATCCAGCCGGCAAGCTGGCGCCGACCTTCGTCGGCGATCCGGTAGTACTTGCGGGGCGGGCCGTCGCTCGAAGCCTTCGAGAAGGGCTCTACCAGCCCATCTCGCTGCAGCCGGCTGAGAAGGGGGTAGATGCTCCCTTCTCCGACCAGTGCCAGGCCTCGTCCTTCGAGCTTCCGAGCCATCTCGTAACCATACGAAGGCTCCTCGGCGATGATCGCCAGGAGGCACATGTCGAGCACTCCTTTGAGGAGCTGGCTGCTTCGTTCCACAGACCCTCGCTCACTACCTTGCCTCACATGATAGCACACACTCACTTGTAACGCAAGGTAGCTCAGCGGCCAGTAACCAGTAACCAGTAGCCATTAACCGGTAGGACCCGACCGTCGGCCTTCCGTTCTGTACTGGATACTGGATACTGGGTACTGGCTACCCCGATGCGCCGTGTCCGGCACCGATCGCAGCACCGATACCATCGCCCACAATGCGCAAGTGGCCGATATCCCTGGTGGTCATCGCTGCATTGGGTCTCGGTTGGCTCGGATCTTCCAGCATCGGTGCCGCGCCGGCGCCGCAGGTCTTGTCGGAGCCCCGCCCCCGAACCGGAACGGCTCCGCCGCCTGCGTTGCCCTCCGATGCTCCGATGCCCGAGATCGAGGCATCTCTTGTGGTGGACGGGTTGGACCGGCCCACGTTTGCGGTGCCGACCGGCGACGGTCGGTTGCTCGTGACCGAGAAGGGAGGGCTGATCCGGGTTGTGGTGGATGGCCGGATACTTCCCGATCCGTTCTTGGATCTCGACGATGTCATACCCGACAACCGGCCGGAGCGCGGCCTATTGGCGATAGCGCTTCATCCGCAGTTTTCGGACAATGGGAGGTTCTTCGTCCACTTCACCGATGGCGACGGAGACTCCAGGCTGATCGCGTACGAGGTGTCGGCCGACGACCCCAACCTCGCCGACCCGGCGTCGGCCAGGCTCATCCTCGCCGTCGAGCAGCCGGGTGAATTTCACAACGGCGGGATGATCCAGTTCGGCCCTGATGGATATCTGTGGGTCGGGTTGGGCGATGGCGGTTTCGGTGAGCCGGATCGCAATGCCGCCTTGCGCCAGAACCTGCTCGGCTCAATTCTTCGGATAGACGTGGATGCCGCGGATCCATACGCTGTTCCCGCCGACAACCCCTACGTCGGCACCGACCTCGCAGCCGAGATCTGGCTGAGCGGGATGCGAAACCCGTGGCGGTTCTTCATCGACGCTGAGGCCCGCCAGATCGTGATCGGTGATGTCGGCCAATTCAGGTGGGAGGAGATCACCGTCCTGCCAATGGATGCCGGTGGTCTGGATCTTGGCTGGCCTCGCCTCGAAGGCTCCATGTGTTACCAGGCCGATTCTTGTGCGACGGGAGGGCTGACGATGCCCGACGTCGTGTACTCGCATTCGTTTGGGTGCGCCGTTATCGCCGGACCGATCTATCGCGGCTCCCTCATCCCCGAGTTGGAGGGGATGATCGTCTATGCCGACTTCTGCTCCGGTCTGGTGCGGGCATTTTCACTGTTCGATGGGCACGTGCTGGGGAACGTCGCCCTACTCGAACCCGGTGTCCACGGTCCGATCCTGTCGTTGGCAATCGACGAGAATGAAGAGATTCTGTTGCTGACGCAGAACGGCGAGATTCGAAGACTGCAGATAGCGACCGACAGTCAGAAGTAGTCCGATACCCGATTCCCGATACCCGACTCCCGATTTCCGATCGGGCATCGGTTGTCGGGCATCCTGGCTCTCTTGCGGGAGACGGGAAACTCGACAAGCGTGCTGGCGTCCGGGTTAGCGCGTTCGGTTGGTGAAATGAGACTCGATCTGGAACGGGAAACGCAGGCAGCGAGCTGCCTGCTCAATTCGCAATATCGATCACCACGCGCTGCGGATCGATCCGGGTACTGACTTGAAACCCCTGCTCTCCGGTCAGTCCTATCACCCAATACATATCCGCTTCGAAATCGTCGACGAACACGATCTCGACGATGGATCCCAGTTCGGGGTCGAAGGACGTCGGTCCCAGGTAGGTCGGCGAGAAGTCGTCTACGTCGTAGGTGAGCCCTGGGACTATCCGTACCACCAGGAACGCCGCACCGTCCGGCGCCACCGGGTCTCCTCCACCGGAGCCGGTAAACGTGGGACCGGACTCGTATCCGACC
>JAZGIX010000045.1:0-4866 GCA_036482315.1 Acidimicrobiia bacterium
CCGCGGGAGGTGGGTCTGTGCCGCCAACAGAGGGTCTTCGGCAGGTTCCAACGAGCGCTCGACCATGCGCTCCAGCTTCCAACCGGCGTCGGCGGCGGCCGTCAGCAGATCGCCAAGGGGCCGATGGTGGAACACCACAGTCCCCGACCCGGCGGGTTCGGTCGATTCGCCCGCTTCCAGGTACTCGCCCCAGCGCCACAGGACCTCGTCGTCGGCCGCATCGACGAATGGTCCGGATCGGGGTGCTGTGTACACCGGATGATTGATCACCACCGCCAGCAAGCCGCCGGAGGCGATGACACGAGCCGCTTCGACGAAGAAGGGAGAAGCATCCTCGAGGTGCTCCAAGACCAAGACGGCATAAGCGGCCAACCAGGAGTCCGCAGCAAAGGGAAGGCGCCGAACATCTGCCACCACTGCCGAGCCACTCTGAACGGCGTGTCGCACCAGGTCGAGAGACGCATCCACTCCTACGCCTGCGTGCCCGGCCAGGAGCCGGCCATCACCACACCCGAGGTCCAATACAGGAGTCTCGTCGACGTTGTCCATGAGCTCGTCGAGCAAGGGATCTACGTCCCGGGTGTAAGCGGCGTCACCGCTGACTTCGCCCTGCCACCACGCGGCGGTAGGCCCGTCCCAGCTCACCCGGCGAGCACTTCTCTCAGAAACTTGCCGGTGTAGGAGTCCGGCACGGCGGCGACGGCCTCCGGGCTGCCGGCGGCCACCACTCGGCCGCCCTCCGCTCCTCCTTCAGGTCCGAGGTCGATGACCCAATCGGCCGACTTCACCACATCGAGGTTGTGCTCGATGACCAACACCGTGTTGCCGGCATCGACCAGCCTCTGCAGCACGATGAGCAGTTTGCGGACGTCTTCGAAGTGGAGGCCCGTCGTCGGCTCGTCCAGGATGTAGAACGTGCTCCCGGTGGAACGCTTGCCGAGCTCGCTCGCAAGCTTGACGCGCTGGGCCTCGCCACCCGACAGCGTCGGCGCCGACTGCCCGAGCCGGATGTATCCGAGCCCGACGTCGAACAGGGTCTGCAGCACCCGGGCGATCGGCGGCTGGTTCTCGAAGAAGGCCAGGGCCTCTTCCACCGACATCTCGAGCACGTCGGCGATCGAGTGGCCCTTCCACAAGATCTCTAGCGTCTCTCGGTTGTAACGTCGCCCCTTGCACTGCTCGCAGGGGATGTAGACGTCCGGAAGGAAGTGCATCTCGATCTTGATGGTTCCGTCGCCCTTGCATGCCTCGCACCGCCCACCCGCCACATTGAACGAGAACCGCCCCGGTTTGTAGCCCCGGGCCTTGGCCTCCGGCACCGAGGAGTAGAGAGCCCGAATCCGATCGAACAGCTTCGTATAGGTCGCCGCGTTGCTGCGTGGGGTTCGCCCAATCGGCGACTGGTCGATATTGATCGCCTTGTCGATATGGTCGAGGCCTTCCACTCTCTTGTGGGCGCCGGGAAGTTCCTTGGAGCGGTACAGCTCGAAGTTCAGGGCTTTGGAGAGGACCTCCTCCACCAGGGTGGACTTTCCGCTCCCCGACACGCCGGTCACGGCGATGAAGAGTCCGAGCGGCAGATCGACATCGATCTCTTGCAGGTTGTTCGCCGCCGCTCCCAACACCCGGATCATCTTCTCGCCGGCCGGACGTCGCTCCGCCGGGATCGGGATGCTCCGCCGACCCGCCAGATAGTCGCCGGTTATCGATGCCTCCTCGCCGGTTATGGCCTTCACCGAGCCTTCCGCCACGATGTGGCCGCCGTGCTCGCCGGCGCCGGGGCCGATATCGACGATGTGATCGGCAATCCGGATGGTCTCCTCATCGTGTTCGACCACCAAGACCGTGTTGCCGAGGTCGCGCAATCGCAGCAACGTTTCGATCAAGCGCTGGTTGTCGCGCTGGTGAAGCCCGATCGACGGCTCGTCGAGGATGTACAGAACGCCGACCAATCCGGATCCGATCTGCGTGGCGAGGCGAATTCGTTGCGCTTCCCCTCCTGCCAGGGTGGCGGCCGATCTGGCCAGAGTCAGATAGTCCAGACCGACATCGAGCAGGAACGCCAGGCGAGCACTGACTTCCTTGAGCACCGCTTCGGCGATCTTGGCGTCGCGCTCATCCAACTCCAGCCGGTCGAAGAATTCAGCTGCCTCCCGCAGCGAGAGCACCGACACCTGGTGGAGGTTGGTGTCGCCGACAGTGACGGCGAGCGAGGCCGGGTTGAACCGGGCTCCCTCGCAGGCCTCACAGGGCACCAGTCGCATGTACTGCTGGTATCCCTCGCGAGCCGATTCACTTTCGGCCCCGTCGTGGCGGCGCTTCAGCCATGGGGTGAGACCCTCATACGATGTCTGATAACGACGTTGCCGGCCGAAGCGGTTGACATAGGACACCGTGATCGGCTGCTCGCCGGTGCCGTCCAACACCAGAGTTCGAGCCTTCTTGGTCAACTTCCTGAACGGCGTCTCCATCGAAAAGTCGTGCTCACGGGCCACTCCCTCCAGGACACGTTGGTAGTACGACGACCGGTGCCGGCCCATCCAGGGACGGATCGCTCCCTCGGCCAGGCTCTTGTCTTCGTCCGGAACGGCCAGATGCCAATCGACCTGGTATCGAGTCCCGATGCCGTTGCAGGTCTTGCAGGCTCCGTACGGACTGTTGAACGAGAAGTTCCGCGGCTGCAGCTCCTCGAACGAGAGATTGCAGTGATCACAGGCGAGGTGCTGGCTGAAAGTGAGGGTGGGGCCGTCGATGATGTCGACAGTGGCGATCCCCTCGGCGAGACGGAGCGCCGTCTCGAGCGAGTCGGTGAGACGACGCTCGATCCCCTCCTTCCGTACCAGCCGATCTATCACGATTTCGATCGTGTGCTGGTAGTAGCGGTCGAGTTTGATGTCATCGGTGAGATCGCGGACCTCGCCATCGATCCGGGCGCGGCTGAAGCCTTCCCGCCCCAACTCGGCGAGTAGCTGCTCGTACTCCCCCTTGCGGCCTCGTACCACCGGAGCCAGGACCTGGAATCGAGTGCCTTCTTCGAGTTCGAGGATCTGATCGACGATCTGCTGCGGAGTCTGCCGCGATACCCGACGCCCGCAATTCGGACAGTGTGGGATCCCGATCCGAGCCCACAGGAGACGCAAGTAGTCGTGGATCTCGGTCACCGTCCCGACGGTGGATCTGGGATTGCGGCTGGCAGTCTTCTGGTCTATCGAGATGGCCGGCGACAGCCCCTCGATGAACTCCACATTCGGTTTCTCCATTTGGCCCAGAAACTGCCGGGCGTATGCCGACAGACTTTCGACGTATCTGCGCTGCCCTTCGGCGTAGATGGTGTCGAATGCCAACGACGACTTGCCCGAACCCGATAGCCCGGTGAAGACAATGAGTTGCTCGCGCGGCAGCACGAGCGACACGTTCTTGAGGTTGTGCTCGCGCGCACCCTTGATGATGATCGAATCGATTGCCACAGCCCGTTCCCAACGCCGGACGGCGATTGTAACTTCCGCCTGTGACCGAATCTCAGGCGTGGAATTCGATCTGGAGATTCGCGCTCATCGTCTCTGTCGGCCGATACGGCCATCGATGCGCTCGCGCCGCCTTACCGTTCTATGACGCGATTCGAACAGAGCTCAGATAGAGCTTGCCTATCATTGCCGACACCACGACGAGGAGCCGCACTTCATGTTCCGCCAGATCGGTACCGGAGAGATTGTGCTCATCGTCGCCGTGCTCGTGCTCTTCTTCGGATCTCGCAAGCTCCCCGACCTGGCGCGCTCGATCGGCAAGTCTGCCCGGGAGCTGCGCAAGGGACTCAGCGGGGATGATGAAGACGAAGAACAGCCCGACGAGGACCAGGACAAGCCGGACGCCGCCGACTGAGTCTGTTCGGAGCCGCTCTTGGTAGCCAGTAGCCAGTAACCAGTAACCAGCAAACCCCCTCTTCTTCTCTGGTACTGGATACTCGATCCCGCCGATCCGGAATGCGGGTTGACACCTCGACTACTCCTGGCGATAGGCCGCCCGGGTACTGGATACTTGAATGAATCCGGCGAGCCCTTGATCCCCCCTCCTAGGCCTCAATCATCTCCCTTAGTTCGCGTTTGAGCTCGTTGACCTCATCGCGTAGCCGGGCGGCGTATTCGAATCTGAGTTCTCGAGCCGCCTCGCGCATCTCCTCCTCGAGGCTCCGGATCAGCCGCTCCAGATCGTCGGCGGGGAGGTCGAGTTCCGGTCGCGGGGTCACCTCCCGGCGCCTCCGCTCCACCGCCGGGGCATCAGCCGAGCCGATCAGCTCCAAGATATCCGACACCTTCTTGCGAATGGTTTGCGGGTCGATGCCGTGCTCCTCGTTGTATCGCCGCTGAAGGGCGCGCCGACGGTTGGTCTCGTTGAGTGCCCGCTTCATCGATCCGGTCACCTCGTCCGCATACATGATGACCTGGCCATCGATGTTTTGAGCTGCTCGGCCCATCGTCTGAATGAGGGAGGTGTCGGAACGTAGGAATCCCTCCTTGTCTGCATCCAGAATGGCCACCAGGCCGACCTCCGGCAGATCGAGTCCTTCTCGCAGCAGGTTGATGCCGACGAGCACATCGAATTCTCCGAGGCGCAGGTCTCGCAAGATCTGAACACGCTCCAGAGTGTCTATCTCGGAGTGGAGATAACGAGCCCGAACTCCCATCTCGAGCAAGTAGTCGGTCAGGTCCTCAGACATCTTCTTGGTGAGGGTCGTAACCAGCACCCGCTGTTCCATCTCGACACGCTGCTGGATCTCGTCGAGCAGATCGTCGATCTGCCCCTTGGTGGGCTTGACGATCACCTCGGGATCCACCAGCCCGGTCGGACGGATGATCTGTTCGACGACCT
>JAZGIX010000046.1:0-10444 GCA_036482315.1 Acidimicrobiia bacterium
GCGGTGGCCCGAGTCTCCGGATCGGCGAAGCCGGCGCGGGCTGCCTCCAGCGCCTCGACGCGGGCGGTTGCTGCGGCAACGGCTCGGTCGGCCAGACGGAGCGTCTCGTTCGCCTCGGTCACCACCGAATCATCGACCGCGAGCGCATCGCGCAGCTTCGCGAGCGCCCGCTCGGAAGTTGTCTGTGACGCCGCGACCCGATCCCGCTCCTCCGAGAGCCTCGTGGCCTCGAGGACCTCCTCGTCGATGAAGGCCGCCACGGCGCCACGGCGCCGCGCCAGATCGGCCGACTCCCTGTCGTCACGCACAGCAGCAGCTTCGAGCGAGGCGAGATCGCCCTGTAGAGAAGCTGCCAGGCCGTCGGCCGGCAAGCGATCTGCATCTGCAAGAGAACGCTCCTCGTCCTCCAGTGACCGCAGGGTTATCGCCAGACGCTCGGCAGTCGCTGCGGCAGATGCTTCTTCGCCTCGGGCGGTGGCGATCGACTCCGCCAGCTGTTCCCGTTCCATTTCGAGATCGCCCCGTCTCTCCGAGGCTCCAACCAGGCGTCGCTCGAGTCCGAGACGGCGTTCTCGGGCGACGAGGGCGATCCGTTGCAGGCGTTCGGCCGTCGTCTCCAAACGGGCAACTGCAATCGTGTCCCGATCCAGAGCCTCGCCGGTCTCTCCGGCGGCAGCCTGCAAACTTCCCAACGAAGCCGTAATCTGATCGCGCTCGGCCACCGCTTCCTCGAGTTCCTTGGCGGTAGCGGCCGAGGTCGCCCCAATCTCGGCGAGCCGGTCACGTACGGTTCGGAGCTGGTCGGCGCCGAGCCACAGCCGCAGTGAGCGCCACTCCGCCCTGACAGAATCGTGCCGCGCCGCCGCGCTCGCCTGCCGCTTGAGCGGCCGCATCAGGCGTTGCTGTTCTGCGAGAAGATCCTTGAGCCGCGCCAGATCGATGTCGGTCGCCTCCAGCCGTCGGATCGAACGGTCACGACGATGCCGGTGCTTGATGACCCCGGCCGCCTCCTCGATGATGGCCCGATGCTCCTCCGGCCCAGCGTTGAGAACACTATCGACCCGGCCCTGACCGACGAGTACGTGTTGGTGGCGCCCCACACCGCTGTCGCCGAGCATCTCTTGGATATCGAGCAGACGGCACGGCGTCCCGTTGATTTCGTATTCGCTGGTGCCGTCTCGGTACAAGCGACGCGTCACCGTGACCTCGGGGAGGTCGAGAGCAAGCCTTCCCGAGTCGTTGTCGAGCGTCAGGGACACCTCAGCGCGGCCGAGGGCAGGGCGTGTCGCCGTCCCCGCAAAGATCACGTCCTCCATCTTCTCGGTACGCAGCGCGTTCGTCGCCTGGGTTCCCAGGACCCACGCGATCGCATCGACGATGTTCGACTTCCCCGACCCGTTCGGGCCGACGACAACGGTCACGCCCGGTTCGCACTCGATCCGGGTGCGATCCGCAAACGACTTGAAGCCGACGAGGGAGAGTGTCTTCAGATGCACGGGTGAACCCAGGCTATCACCCCGAATCACATCAGTGTGGTTCAGGCAAGGACCTGGAACGACCGAGCCTCGATCGGCTCCGTCAAGACCTCTTCCAGTCCGGTGACATGGGCCGATGGCGGGCCTACCGCGAACCAGCCGAGCAGTGACTCAACGGCCTCCCGCTCCCCCTCCAGGTGGGCGTCGACCGATCCCGAGGAGGTGTTGCGCACCCACCCGGTCACACCGAGTTGCTGCGCCCGCCGCCGTGCATGCCATCTGAATCCGACGCCCTGCACCCGCCCGTGAACGGTCACCCGGCAAGCGATCACAGCAACCGCATGAAGGCTTCGACGTCGCCCGCATACTCAGGACAGAGCAAGGCGGCGGCAGAGGCAAGCACTGCGCCCGACACCAAGCCCTGGTCCGCGGCGACCACACCGGTGATGCCGTCGAGCGTCTCCGCTTCCACTCCGAACAGGTCGCCGACGACCGCCAGCAAGGCCTGCTCGACTCCTGCACCAGATCGCAGTGTTTCGCACACGACGGGTCCGGCCCTGATGACGTCACCTTCGTCGAACGCGCTCAGCGCTCCTCCGTCTTGTACCGCGGCCCTCACCGCATCTAGATAGAAGCTGGTGAGATCGACCGGGGCTCGATCCGGACAAACCTGGACCATCCCGACCGTCAGGACCTCGACAAGGATCTCACGATCATCGACCGGTGCGCCTACCTCGAGCCCATCGATCGTTGCCGGGATAGCTCCCAGGCCCAGACCCCGACATAGGCCGGTCACGAGGTCGGCGATCACAACCGGCCCCAGGATCTCGAATGCGGTGCCATCGAGAGCACGTTGAGCTGATTCGGCAAACGTCGCAGCATGGCCCTCGAACGATGCAACGGTCCTCACCGTGCTCGAACGATCAGCGCCGCCTCCGCATGCCGACAGCAGCAACAGCGTGGCGATCACTCGAGCGACGGTGAGTCTCAGAGCTGGCATCCCGGGCACCAGTGCGTCGTTCTGCCGCGCAGCACCACTGCTTCGATGGTCGCACCGCATCTCCTGCAAGATTCTCCCTTCCTGCCGTAGACCTGCAGCCGCGCCAAATAGTCCCCGGCCCTCCCGTCGGGCAGCAGATACGCCAGATCACTGAGGCTGGTCCCTCCCGCGGCCAGGCCTGCTTTGAGGATCGGCCGAATCGCGGCTCGGAGAGACTTGATCTCATCGGGAGACAGCGATCCCCCGGGCCGGTGTGGCGAGACGGCGGCGCGGTGAAGTACCTCATCGGCGTAGATGTTCCCCAGACCGGAGATAAGACGCTGGTCCAGCAGCAAGGCCTTGATCGGTGCTGATCGGCGTTCCAGCAACCGAGCCAATTCGGACGATCGGGGGAGATCCTCCAGCGCATCGCGGCCCAATCTGGCCAGCGTCGACCGCTCCAGCTCCGCCGGCGTATACGCCACCATGAACCCGAAGGTGCGCGGGTCCACAAAACGAATCTGCGGCCCGTTCTCTAGATCCACGACGACGTTGGTGTGGGGATCCTCCGACTCGTCGGAGTCGGCCACTTGCAGTCGGCCCGACATCCCGAGATGAGTCACCCAGGTGATATCTCCTTCGAGCCGGGCAAACATGAACTTTCCGAGCCGCTCCAACGCCAGCACCCGCCTACCGCCCAACCGAGCGCCGAAATCGGCGGGATTCTCCTGACGACGCACCATCCGGGCGCGCCGCACTTCGACATTCGAGATGCGGGCTCCAACGAGCACCGGTTCCAGATAGCGCCGGGTGGATTCCACCTCGGGCAGTTCAGGCATCGCCCTCCCCCAAGGCTGCCAACGCTTCCCGGGCGGCCTCCTGTTCGGCCCGTTTCTTGGAACTCCCCGTACCCCCGCCGAGGGTGGATCCATCCACCAGCACCGAGGCGGTGAACTCGCGAGCGTGATCAGGTCCGACACCGCCGACCGAGTACTCCGGCACGTCCCCACGGCGCGCTAATACTTCCTGCAGGCGGGTCTTGTAATCCCGCTCCCCGGGTGCCACGGCCCGCTCGGTCAGAAGGTCTCTCCAGTTTCCGACGATGAAGCTTCGAGCCGGACCGAATCCACCGTCCAGGAATACGGCGCCTATCACCGCTTCGAGTGCGTCGGCCAGGATCGATGACTTGTCTTTCCCCCCCGATATCTGCTCGCCTTTTCCGAGCCGGAGGTGATCGCCCAGGCCGAGTTGACGCGCGACTCCAGCCAGGGCGGCTTCGCTCACCACGGCAGCGCGCACCTTGGCCATCCCCCCCTCGTCCATATCCCAACTGGCGAGCAATTCATCCGCTATCACGAGACCGAGGACGGCGTCACCCAGGAACTCGAGTCGCTCGTTGGAGAGTTCTCGTTCATCTTCGGCCTCGAGCGAGCGATGGGTCAATGCAAGGGTGAGCAGCGACTCATCGGCAAACGTGTAGCCGAGGGTCTCTTCTAGATCAGGCACTCAGCCCGGCCTCGATGCGACCCACCAGATCGCGTTCGGCGCCCTCTGAAGCGAGAGCAAGCGCGTTGGCGATCGCAACTCGTGAAGACGAGCCGTGGGAAATGACGACCGTGCCCTTGGTCCCGACGAGATGACCCCCGCCGTATGCCTCCGGATCGAACCTGTCACGCAGGGCCAGCAGGTACGGCAGAACGACTTGTGATGCTTCTTTGATCTCAGCGCCCTCAGCCGTGGCCAACGCATCGAGCACGAATCGGGCCACCACTCGCGCCGTCCCCTCTGCCGTCTTCAGAAGGACGTTGCCCGTGAAGCCATCGGCCACCACGACATCCGCCCGTTCGGTACCAAGGTCGCGGCCCTCGACGTTTCCGACAAAATCGAGCGAGAGCTGCTTGATGAGCTTGAAGGCCTCTTTCTCGAGTTCGCGTCCCTTCGCCTCCTCCTCACCGATGTTGAGCAGGCCGACACGGGGATTCGCGATATCCAGGTACACCTGAGCAACCACCGATCCCATAACCGCGAACTGAGCAAGGTGCTCGGGCTTGACATCGATGTTGGCTCCCACGTCCAGAACCACCACCGGGGAACCCAGCGGGAAGATGGCGGCAATGGCAGGTCTTGACACTCCGGGGATCCGGCCGATGACAAACGCAGCAGCCGCCAATGCGGCACCGGTTGAACCGGCCGAGACCATTCCCACCGCCTCGCCGCGGGCGACCAGATCGGCAGCCACGGTCACGGAAGCACCCTTCTTGGCTCGGATGGCTGCCGCCGGATCCTCCGCCATGAAGATGACCTCGGGAGCATGAACGACTGGAAGAGATGCCCCGACCGCCTCGAGCTCTGCCGCCAGCGCGGACTCATCGCCGACCAATACAACATCGACACCGCGCTCGGTGGCATCGATCGCGCCCAAAACCGCCTGCTCCGGGGCGTGGTCCCCGCCCATGGCGTCCAGGGCTATTCGAGCCACTAGCGGGGCCTAGGAGTCTCTCGAGAGATGCCCGACAGCATTGTTCAGCGGGCTCCTAGCTCGGAATGACTTCCCGGCCCTTATAGGTACCGCACTCCGGACACACGCGGTGTGAGAGCTTGGGCGAGTCGCATTGCGGGCAACGCGTTGTATGGGTACGCGCAACCTTCCAATGGGCCTTCCGCTGCCGAGTGCGGGAACGGGACATTTTCTTTTTTGGGACCGCCATCGCGCGCCCTTTCGACGAGTCAAACGAGTCAGATCAAGGTTCTAGCAAGTCTCGGAGTTCGGCGAAGGGCGAACTGCTCTCTTCGTCGTGCCCGAGGCAGGAACCTGCATTCAAGTCGGCTCCGCACGTCGCGCAAAGTCCAAGACAGCTCTGGCGGCACAGTGGGCGCAGCGGAACCTCCAGCAGGAGCACATCGCGCAGCACCGGTTCAAGATCCACATCGTCGCCGTGGAGCGCGTATCCGTCGGTGTCATCCTCGAACCCGATGGCCTCCGCGACGTCCACCTGCAGCGGTTCATTCCACTCGGTGAGACAGCGATGGCAGGTGAGGCCGAGGTCTGTGGTAGCCGGCCCGCGCACGATGAGCACGCCCGAGGCGTTCTCGAGAATCAGCTCGGCATGGAGTTCTGGACCCACCACCGCCAGCTCGAAACCCCAATCTATGGGTGTGTCGAGGTCCAGCTCTCGACGCGAACCCGCGGCGGACATCAGGTCGGAAACCGGCACGACGAAGGGTGAGGACGTCATCCAAGGCACTGTACCGGTGACTCAGAGACTGAGCCGATTGGTGGGGTTTGTCGGTCGGACGGGCACCCGGCCGGCGTGGTCCACCCCGGAGCCGGCGTTGCTACTCCGGCTCGGCTGGATCTTCCCGGCGCCTCGTCTGATGCAACTCGGCTCGACGTGCCCTCACCTGTGCCAACAGGTCGGCCAACACGCCCTCGGTCTGCTCCATCGCCTGCTCGCTGTAATCCTCGGCCTCCAGCCGGATCCGGGTCGCTTCCGCCTCGGCGTGGCGGGTCATCGCGTTGGCCTCATCTACGGCTTCCTTGACGATGTAGGACTCAGAGATCAACTCCTCGCTTTGATTGCGCGCCCGCTCCAGCATCTCGCGAGCCGACTCGTTGGTGCGGGCAACAAAGGCCTCACGCTCACGAACCATCCAGCGCGCCGCGCGTAGCTCCTCCGGGAGATCGTCGCGCAGCCGGTACAGCATCTCGAGGAGCACCTCGCGGTCCAGCATGACGTTTCCGGATAGAGGAACGTTGCGAGCACCTTCGACGCCAATGATGAGTTCGTCGACCAGATCGAGCAATTCGCCTGTGCGAGGAGGAACTGTCGCATCCTCCATCTGATTCAGATCTACATCGTCGCTCACGACTACAACCTCCCTACGAGCGCGGCAGCAACCGATTCCGGAACCAACCCGGTGAGATCTCCGCCGAACCGGGCAACCTCTTTCACAAGCGAAGACGAGAGGTAGCCGAGCTCCGGCTTGGTGGCGACAAACATCGTGACGATCCCCGACAGATGCCGGTTCATCTGTGCCAGTTGAAGTTCGTAGTCGAAATCTGTCATCGCCCGCAGGCCTTTGACTATCACATTGGCGTTGACGACCTTGGCAAAGTCGACCAGCAGGCCATCGAAGCAATCGACCTCGACGTTGCGCCATGTGCAATGCTCCTCGAGCATCGATTTGCGCTCGTCTGATGTGAATACGGGACTCTTCGACGGGTTTCTCACCACGGCCACAACGACCTTGTCGAATATCGACGCACATCGCTTCACAACATCGATGTGGCCGAACGTCGGCGGGTCGAAGCTGCCGGGCACGAGCACCGTGGTCATGCCGTCGCCTCCTTCTTGAGCCGAGTGATCTCGGCGTCGCCGTACCTTCTCCGATCAGAGAGTGAGAACCCCGGAACTCCGGAAATCTCGCCACTGCCCGACCTTCGATGCACGACGACCGTGGCATCGTCCGCGAGCCATCGGACGAGATGCCCGATGACCGCCTCTACGGACGGTAGCGGTAGGTCGTATGGAGGGTCAACGAATGCCAGATCGAATGTGCCCGACCCTTGCGCCAGGTAGTCCTCCACCTTTGCCGCCACCGCCTGTCCGCCGAGGCCGACCGCGGCGATGTTTGCGTCGAGGACTCGAACAGCGTCGCGCCGCCACTCCACGAACACCACCGAAACTGCACCTCTGCTCAGCGCCTCCAGACCGAGGCTTCCTGAGCCCGCGAAGAGATCCAACACGGCCGCGCCTTCGACCTCCGCCGCGAGCGACGAAAAGATCCCCTCCTTGGCACGATCCATCATGGGGCGGGTCATGGATCCCTTGGGCGCAAGGAGGGTGCGCCCCTTGGCGGCGCCGGCGATGATCCTCATGAGATGAACAACCAGTCCTCAGACCCGCCGAGCAGCGCCTCCGTCTCGTCGGCGATCGGACCGTGATCCCGGAGCTCCGGATCGTGGGCAACCAGGTCGAAGGCCTCGCGCCGAGCCACGATGAGGATGTCCATATCGGCCAGGATGTCGGCAAGTTTCAGGTCTGCGATGCCGGACTGCCGGGCACCGAAGACTGAGCCTTGACCGCGGATCCGGAGGTCCTCCTCTGCCAGCCGAAATCCGTCAGTCGTTTGCACCATGGCCGCGATACGTTGCTCTCCTTCGGGAGTCGTCGGATCGGCGACGAGCAGGCATCGTCCCGGATGCTCTCCTCTTCCGACCCGCCCCCGGAGCTGATGCAGCTGACTCAGGCCGAAGCGATCGGCGTCCTCGATGACCATGACAGTGGCGTTCGGGATGTCGATGCCGACCTCTATCACAGTGGTGGCAACCAGGACGTCGATCTCCCCGGCCCGCATCCGGGTCATCACCGACTCCTTGTCGGCCGACTTCATTTGGCCATGGAGCAGTTCGACCCTCAGATCCGACAGGATCGCTGAGAGTCGCTCGTGCTCGGCAGTTGCCGACGCCGCCTGGAGCTTGGGCGAGTCCTCCACCAGTGGACAAACCACGAACGCCTGCCTGCCCTCGCCGACCTCCGACCGGATGATCGAGTAGACCCTCTCGAGCGCCGCCGGATCGGACGACATCGCTTCGGTGCGGCTCGGAACCCGCCCCGGGGGCATCTCGTCGAGCACGGTCACATCCAGGTCGCCATACAGGGTCATCGACAGCGTCCGGGGAATGGGAGTGGCAGTCATGATGAGCATGTCGGGCTGACGCCCGGCGGCCTTGTCCCGCAGCTCGACTCGCTGGTGCACTCCAAAGCGGTGCTGCTCGTCGACGACGGCCACACCGAGGTTGGAGAACACGACTCCTTCTTGGATGAGAGCGTGGGTGCCGACCACCACATCCACAGTGCCGTCGGCCACGGCCTCCAGCGTTTCGTCACGTCCACTCGACGAACCGGTGAGGAGCGCCATCCGTACACCAACGAGTTCTGCGAGGGGGGCGAGCCCGATGTGGTGCTGGTCGGCCAGGACCTCGGTGGGAGCCATGACCGCACCCTGGAACCCGCCCTGGACTGCGGTGAGCAGAGCAGCCATGGCAACGACCGTCTTGCCCGACCCGACCTCTCCCTGCAGCAGGCGATGCATCGGATGCGGCGCCGCCATGTCGCGTTGGATCTCGGCAATTGCCCGCGACTGGGCACCCGTCATCTCGTAGGGAAGCGCTTCGAGGAAGGCCGCAACCAAGCTCCCGTCGCCGTCGTGAGGGATGCCCTCGGCCTGGTCGATCTGACGATGCTTCCGCACCGCTAAAGCGATTTCGAGCCTGAACAGCTCGTCGAACACCAGGCGAGATCGAGCCGCCTCGGCTGCTTCGATCTTGTCCGGAAAGTGGATGTCTCCTATCGCGGTGTCCCGATCCAGCAGGCCAAGACGGTCCCGCATTTCGAGCGGGATTGGGTCCGGCATGGGACGCGCCTTCAACAACGCCGAATGGATGGCCCGCCGCAAGTAACCGGGTCCGATACCCCCCACCGTCGGGTGAACCGGCATGATCCGGCCGGTTACCAGAGATTCAGAGGGCCGGTCCAGCACGTCGGCGTCGGGTGACTGCATCTGGAGACTCCCCCGAAAACGCGTCAGGGTTCCCGACAGCGCCACTTCCGTCCCGACCGCGAGTTGACGCTCCCGAAAGGCCTGGTTGAACCACACCGCCTTGAGCAATCCGGTCTGGTCGTAGATCGTCGCCTCGATGATCACAAGGCCGCGGCGGGGCCGGCGAACAGACACCTTCTTCACCGTGCCGACAACCGTGACTTCCTCGTCCAATGGGACGTCGGAGAGCGGAAGCGTTCGGCTGCGATCGACGTAGCGCCGGGGAACATGCAGCAGCAGATCGGCGACCGTGACAATTCCCGCCTTGCGCAGCTTCTCACCGCGCTTGCCGGAGAGTCCCTTGATGCGCTCTACCTCGATACCGGCCAGCTGGGCGAGCGTATTTCCGCTCACTCGACTCCGAACAGGTACGGATACAGGGGCTGCCCACCGTAGACAACATCCACCGCGACGTCGGCGTGGTCCTCGCCGAGACGCGACGTGATGGATTGGGTAACCGCTTCGACCGCTTCGACGCCGGTGACGATTGTGATCACCTCGGATGCTTCTCCGATGATCGCCTCGAGCACACCGGAAGCTGCTTCGACACATTCGGATGCGATGACTCGCACCTCACCGGACACGATGCCGAGCCAGTCGCCCTCGCGAATGGATCCGGCCGGAGTCGTCGCGTCCCGAATCGCTCGCGTTACCTCTCCCGCCGTCACGTCCTCCACGGCAGCCGCCATCGCGGCGGCAATCGAGGCTGGATCTCCGCCGGGCAGGTAGGCGAACATCGCAGCGAGCCCCTCGGGCACCGATCGGGTGGGCACGACATGGACCCGCTTCGTCGTGAGAGCGTCGAGCTGTTCAGCCACCGGAACGATGTTCTTGTTGTTGGGGAGCACGATTACATCGGCGGCCACAACCCGATCGACCACATCGAGCATGTCCCTCACCGACGGGTTCATCGTCTGACCCCCCATCACCATGCCCTGGGCCCCGGCGTCACGGAACAACTCTATGACCCCATCGCCGATGGCGACCGGCACGACTCCCACTTCCGCCTTCGCAAACTCGGCCAGTGGCCCGAATCCCGCCTCCTGGTGATAGGCCTCATCGGCTGCTTGGTCGAGCAAATCGGTGATCTTGATGCGCTCGGGTCGACCGAGCGCGATTCCTGCTTCGATTGTCGGCCCGATGTCGTCTGTATGGATGTGGCAGTTCCAGATTCCGTCCCCACCCACTACGACCACCGATTCGCCCAGTTCCGACCAGCCATCACGCAGTCGATCGCCGGTGGATTCGTCGTCGGCCCGGAGCAGATACATGACCTCGTACCGGAGATCTGCGATCGAGCGGCCTTCGGCATCGCCGGGCGGGGCCAACTGGACCGCGGCGGCAGAAAAAACGGCGTCGGGAAGCTGCACCTCGGCCCCCGTCACCT
>JAZGIX010000047.1:0-3117 GCA_036482315.1 Acidimicrobiia bacterium
CGACGCGTGGCTGCTTCGTCATCGACGATGAGCTTGACGGTTCCCGACTCGTCCATCCCGATGGCGGCGAGCGCCTCGATGTTGATTCCGACGGCGGCGAGGCGTTCGGCCAGGTCGGCCAGCGATCCCGGCCGGTTCGGAAGGTGGACCGTGAACTCCGTCATGTTCCAATGCTACGCCGATCGGTCGGCTGGGGAGTTGTGCTGCTCATACTGATCGCCGCTTGTTCGGATTCGACCACCCCCTCTGCCGCCGGTTGCGCTGAAGTGATCGCGGTGGACGCCGCTCTTGCCGTGGACGGAACCATGACCTTCTCGGTGACGATTCGTTCCGACGACATCGGGTGGGATGGATACGCAGATAGGTGGGAAGTCCTCGAGGGCGATGCAGTGATCGGCGAGCGGGTGTTGACCCATCCCCACGTCGATGAGCAGCCATTCACTCGTTCCCGATCCGGGATCGTCGTCCACGCCACTGAAGTAGTCGTGCGAGCCCATCACTCGGTAGGGGGCTTCTGTGGCGCCGAGATGCTGGTGCCGATCGATTGAGCGACTTGGTGGGGCGGCTATCAGGGCTTGGCAGCTCCTTGTCGTTGGCGTCGCCGGCAGGTCATTCGTCCGAAGATGCGGGAATCTCGCTCTCGGCCGTCGGAAGGTCCATCTCGCCCGTGTCGTCCCGGTGCACAGTGGGGACCACGAGGACCGCTCTTCCCGTCTCGCGCATCACCCGAGCCGAAACGCTCTCCCAGTGGGACTCGTCGAACAGTTGCTTGGTGGCTCCCAAGACCACCAGATCTGCGTCTAGATCCTCGGCGGCACGAATGATTGTGGCCGCAGGATCCTCTCCTTCCAGGTACACCGTCTCGGCTTCGATCTCGCGGCTTCTCAGGGCGGCGAGGATCGGCTCGGTGATGCGAGTTCCTCGTTCCTCCACGTAGCGGGCGATTATCAGATCCTCTTCCGCCGTCCAGGCCGGGGCACCTTCGGTCAGCGGATGCCATTCCTCGGATCTGATTTCGTCCAGGAACGAGCGTGGGACCTCGATGACGGTCACGACGTACGTGTTACTTGCGGGGCCGGTGAGGAGGGCGACGAAATCAGCCACCGGCTCCGGAGTCAGGACGCCGGTCGTGGCGATGAGGATTCGCACGAAATAGAGCCTATCGACGTCGCTGGGGAAGCGCGGAGCAACAGCAGGGGAATTGCTGCCGACGGCTGCGGTCATTGGCCAGCGGGACCATGCAGCCTGTCATCCCGCCTCAACGGATGTCGACGGGGCGGCCCGAACGAGAGCCTTCGACGGCGATCTCGGGCCCGATCCGTCGTCTCCAACCTGCCGCGATTGTGCGGTGATCGCCTGAGGCAAGACCGGCGATGACCAGTAGCCCTGCGCCCACTAAGCCGAGGATCGTTGTCGCAAACCAGGCTCCGGCTGCTTCGCCGAAGAACCCGAGCGCGGGGATGGCAGCCTCGATCCCCAGCGCGGCAACGAAGTATGCGACGACGGCAGTATCGGTGATTCGAACCCTGTCTCTTGCCCACCTGGATGCCGAGCGAGCTATCAATGCGGTGGCAACGATCACCAGGATCAGGGCGAATATCCCGGCGGCCCACCCGAGGCCGAATCGCTCGGCAGTCACAGACGTGACGCGGCGTAAGTCGACCAGCGAGCCGATTTCGACCCCGTCCACGGTGGGTAGGCCGAAGTCGAGAAAGGCTGCACCGAATCGCACGCTCTGTAGAAGCAATAGAGCGGCCGCGCCCGGGATCAGTCTGCGGAATCGACTATCGGGAGAAGAGCGCCCAAAAGCCCAGATTCCGACGGCGACGGCCAGGGTGAGTGTTGCCGTGGCAATCCACGAGATCAGCCCGTCAGATGCAGCCAGCCATTGCCTCGAGTCCGGCACCAACGCGAAAGCGGCGACGAGGGCGATGAGCAGCGCGATGAACACCGTCGTGAACCCAAAAGTGACGTCGCTAATCGGAATCCATGATCGCCCTCCGCGGACCGGAGGGGTGGCGGAAGCACCAAGTGGGCGAGCCATGGTTATGTCGTGAGGCCTCGCAAAGCCCGGGTGATGTCCAACCGTTGCGTCCGGGTGAGCGGGGCTCCGGCGTGACTCCAGATAGCCTCGGCGACTCGGCCACCGGGGACTACTCCGAGGCGATCGAGGTGCTCATCGGCCTCCTGGATGGTCGTCACCAAGAAGGGGTAGGCGAACAGCTGAGCGCCGACGCGTCGCCGTAATTCATATGCCGCCATGAGGGCGTTCTTCACCGTCGTCGTGATCCGGATGCCATCGCGGTACAGACCGTCCCATTCGATCGTGGCCGGAACTGGATCCGGGTCGAACGAGACCGCAAATACGCCGTTCGGCCCCACCACGGTCTGATCGATCACGGTGTCGTCGAGGACGACGCGATCGATCGTCTGCCACTCGGTGGGCAGAAGGCTCAGCCCGGCTGCATCGTCCGCCAGAGCGGTGGGCGTTGCCAGGGCCAAGTTCGCTGACCACCCGGGGTTGAGAGTGAGCGCTTGAGTCATCCGTCATGGCATCGGTCCACCGGAACCCGAGCTTGAGATCGCAGGCGGGAGCGGGGGGTTAGGTCGGGTAGCCGGGTTGGCCCTCACGGACCCAATCATCGAACGCCTCGTCGTTAGGCACGTCCCGTCCCAGGCTGGTGGATATGACGTAGCGATGATGCAAGAAGTCGCAGTAAGCCTGCACCGGGTCCGTGGTGGGGCGGCTGGTCAGAGCGCGAATCGCCGCCATCAACGGTTCGAACCGCTCGGCGCGCCACCGAATCGCCGCCACATCGGCCGGCATCTCGGCCAGGTCGACTCGGTAATACGCGAGGTCGTTGAGGATCTGACGGGACTGTTCATCGGAGGCTTCGACCCCGGTGAGTTCGCGCAGTCGGCGTTGATGGAAGGTTCGTCCGCCTACGGTCACTCCAATTCTCAGCCGGTCGCCTCCTTCCTCGGTGCTGAGATGGAGGTCAACGACCTCGAATCCGAGGTCGTTGATGCGACGGACCCGGTCGTTGATGCGGAAACGTTCGTTTATCGGGATCAGCTCGTCGTGGGTGATCTCCACCCACAGCCTGTGGTAGCGCT
>JAZGIX010000048.1:0-4793 GCA_036482315.1 Acidimicrobiia bacterium
CCTCATCGTCGACATGCAACGGCAATGGGTTTCTGATGAGGGTGGATCGGCGGTGGTCGAAGGCAGAGATATCGGAACCGTCGTGTTTCCCGATGCCGAGGTCAAGGTGTTCCTGACGGCCGATGCCGCCACCCGTGTCGCCCGGCGCTCCGGGGACGCCGAGGTGTCCGGGGCGACCGTCGACCAACTCCGCACCGACATGGAACGGCGCGACACCGCCGATTCGACCCGCACCACCTCGCCGCTCAGGCCCGCCGACGATGCGGTGACCATCGACACCAGTTCGCTCACCGTCGCCCAAACCGTAAGGAAGATCCTCGACCTGGTAGGGAAGGCATAGAGGAAGTCTCCAGTAGCCAGTAACCAGTAACAGAAGAGAGTCGGGACTCGTCAGCGCCCCACCTCAGAGGAGCCGTTTCTGGCTGGAGACTGGAGACTTCTTCAGTCGGAGAGCATGTCCAGGGCTTCGGCTGCTCCCCAGGAGCGGTCGTCTTCGAGAAGGCCCGGCCTCCCGGGGTGCCGGGAGGAGTAGCCGCCTTCGACGGTCGCCTGCAGCGCTCCGAGCAGCGCTCGCAAGCTGGGCGGGAGGGGAAAGTACTCGTCCTCCGTCGTGACCCTCATTACTTCCGAATCCGCCGCCCCAACCGCGGCGACCACGGCCCGCACCGATTGATCCGGGGCCGATGCCCCGGCAGTCACCCCAACGGTCGTCGCATCTGCGAACCATGCCGGATCCACCGCCCCCGGACCATCGACCCGATAGGAGGGAGTGCCTCCCTCCTGCGACACCCGCACCAGCGCCTGAGTGTTGGATGAATTCTCGGAACCCACAACCAAGACGATGTCGCAGCGCTCCGCCAGTGCTTTGACGGCCTCCTGTCGATTCGTGGTCGCATAACACAGGTCACTGCGGCGGGCCGTCCACAGTTCGGGGAAGCGGTGGCGGGCTTCTTCGAGCACCGACTCCCATTCGAACAGCCCCAAGGTCGTCTGAGCCACCAGCGCGACCCGCCCCGTGTCACGCGGTCGGAAGGGGTCGAGACCTTCGTCGGGATCGATCAGCGACACCGCCTCGGGAGCTTCAGCCATGGTCCCGACCGCCTCGTCATGACCCTGATGGCCGACGTAGATGATGTCGAACCCTTCGGCGGCCCGGCGCTTGACCTCATGGTGAACTTTGGTCACCAGCGGGCACACCGCATCCACCATGACTCCACCGCGTTCGAGGGCCGAGGCGACGACCTCGGGCGCCGAGCCATGCGCCGACAGCATCACGGGTGCTCCGGAGGGCACCGCGTCGATCGAGTCGACGAAGACGACTCCGGCCCTTTCGAACGCGGTGACCACCGACGCGTTGTGCACGATCTCGTGGTAGCAGTAGACCGGCGCTGGGAAGACGCGCACCATCCATGTCAATGCCTTGATCGCCATCTCCACACCTGCGCAAAAACCGCGCGGCGCCGCCAAAACAACGGTGTCCACCATGACGGCCATGGTAGAGACCAGTCCGCTGGTGGACCCTATCCTCACCGGCGTGAAGCCAGTCCGCCCGGCAAGGGGCGCCCCGTCATGAGCCCTCTCCCGGTCGTCGCGATCGTGGGACGCCCCAACGTGGGCAAATCCACCTTTGTCAACCGAGTCCTGGGGCGCCGCGCTGCGGTCGTCCAGGAGAAACCCGGTGTCACCCGCGATCGACGCGAGTTCCAGGCCGAGTGGAGCGGACGCAACTTCCTGATCGTCGACACCGGCGGATGGGAGGTCGGTGGGGACCAACTGACGGAGGGCATTCGGGGCCAGGCGGAGGCTGCCCTCGAGGGTGCGGACATGATCGTGTTCATCGCCGACGCCTCCACTGTGTTCACCGAAGACGACCGCGCCATGGCGCGGTTGGTGCAAGCTTCCGGACTGCCCCACGTGCTGGTGGCCAACAAAGCAGACGGACCGGCCGCAGAGGCCGACCTGGACCACCTGTGGACCCTCGGACTGGGAGAGCCGAGGCCGATCAGTGCTCTCCAGGGACGCAATGTCGGCGATCTGCTCGACGAGATCATCGCCGCCCTTCCGCCGGACGCCGAAGGCACCCCGGAGGATCCGGAACGCCCGACGCTGGCCATCATCGGGCGGCCCAATGTCGGGAAATCGACCCTTCTCAACAAGCTCCTCGGATCGGAGCGCGTGCTCGTCAGCCCGATTCCCGGGACGACGCGCGACCCCATCGACGCAGTCGTGGACCTCGACGGCCTTACGGTCACCATGTACGACACCGCCGGGATCAGGCGCCGGGCGCGGGTGAACGAGGAGACAGAGTTCTACTCGGTCATACGAGCCAAGCAGGCGCTCGAAGAGTCGGACGTGGTCCTCTTCGTGATCGATGCCACCGAAGGTGTCACCCACCAGGAACAACGCCTCGCCGAAGAGATCCGTGGCGCCGGCGCCGGGGTGGTAGTGATCCTGAACAAGTGGGACATCGCCGAAGACGAGGAGAAGTGGTGGGTAGAGGACGGTGTCGGTGACCGGCTCGCCTTCATCTCGTGGGCCCCCGTCCTGCGAATGTCAGCGCTCACCGGAGCCCGCATCAAGCGGATCGGCCCGGCAGTGCAAGCAGTGTTAGAGGCACGTCGCACCCGGATCCGTACGCCCGAGTTGAATCGTTTCATCCGCACTCTCCAGGAGGCACATCCACCACCGGTGCGCAAGGGACGAAGACCCAAGATCCTCTACGCCGTGCAAGCCGGCACGGAGCCGCCGACGATCGTCCTCTTCATCAGAGGTGGCGAGATCGGACCCGATTACCTCCGATTCCTCGAAGGTAGGTTGCGGTCGGAGTACGAGTTCCTCGGTTCGCCGATACGCTTGATTCCCAGAACCAGGACCAAGAGGAGTCCACGTGACTGACGATGCCCGTTTTCGGACTGAGTCCGAGCGCGCCCGATTGGGCGGCCCGGAGAAGTACCGGGAGCGTCTGATCGAACGAGGCAAGATGTTCGTTCGCGATCGGGTCGAGCTTCTGTGCGATCCGGGGTCATTCGTCGAGGACGGCCTGCTGGCCAATGCACTCGCCGACGAGCAATTGGGAGCCGATGCGATCGTCACCGGCAGGGGAGTGGTCGATGGGCGGCCGGTGGTGGTCATCGCCAACGATCCGACGGTGAAGGCCGGCTCATGGGGTGCGCGCACGGTCGAGAAGATCATCAGGGCCCTCGAAGCCGCATACGACGAACGGCTGCCCGTCTTCTACCTCGTCGATTCGGCGGGAGCACGCATTACGGACCAGGTCCAGCTGTTTCCCGGCAGACGCGGCGCCGGAAAGATCTTCTGGAATCAGATCCGGTTGTCGGGCCGGGTTCCTCAGATCTGCTGTCTCTTCGGCCCGAGCGCAGCCGGCGGCGCTTACATACCGTCCTTCTGCGATGTGGTGATCATGGTCGAAGGTCGCGCCTCGATGTACCTCGGATCCCCTCGCATGGCTCAGATGGTGGTCGGGGAGGAAACGACGCTCGAAGAGATGGGCGGCGCCCGAATGCACTGCACGGTCTCGGGATGCGGCGACGTCCTGGTACAGAGCGACGACGAGGCGATCGCCTGGGCTCGTGCCTATTTCTCATACTTTCCGGCCGATTACGACGCTGAGGTCCCGCTCTATGAGTACGAGGACGCCGACGATGTCGACCTCGGCGGGATGCTTCCCGACAACAGCCACCAGGGCTACGACATGCACGATTTCATGCGGGGCGTGTTCGACAGCGACAGCCTGCTCGAGGTGAAGGAACTCTACGCCCCGGAGGTGATCACCTCCCTGGCGCGACTGGGCGGTCGCCCGGTAGGGGTGGTTGCTTCCCAACCGAACAAGCTCGGTGGCGTCCTGTTCGTGGACTCGGCCGACAAAGCGGCGAGATTCATCTGGCTGTGCGACGCCTTCAACATCCCCCTGATCTTCTTCGCCGACGTCCCCGGATTCATGATCGGATCCGAAGTCGAACGGCAAGGGATCATTCGCGCCGGAGCCAAGATGCTCACAGCGATCGCCGAAGCGACCGTGCCCCGCTTCTCCGTGATCGTCCGCAAGGCCTACGGGGCCGGCCTCTACGCCTTCTCCGGCCCCGGATTCATGCCGGAGGCAACCTTGGCCCTTCCCACTGCAGAGATCGCCGTCATGGGGCCGGAAGCGGCCGTAAACGCCGTGTACTACAACACCATCGAGGCGTTCGACGATGAGGACGAACGGGAAGCGTTCATCTCCGACAAGCGCGCCGAGTACGAGACGGATGTGGACCTCCTCCGGCTCGCTTCGGACCTGGTCATCGACGCCGTCATCGAACCGGCCGAGTTACGTGACGAGCTCATCACGCGGCTCGCTTACGCCTCGAACAAGGACCGGACGTTCTCCGACCGTCGCCACGGCGTCCCACCCGTATGACTCAGCCCGGAACCGACGAGAGGGTTCCGCTCACGTTCAAGTTGGTGGTCGGAGCGACAGCCGCCTATCTGCTGTTGCGCCTGGTGCAGGGCGTCGCCTGGTTCATCGACTGGATCAATTAGTCATTAGTCCTTAGGAAGACTCCAGACCCCCGTCTCTTACTGGGGACTGGGGACTTCTTCACCGGTTTGTGACTCCGTTACTCTTGCCCTCCACACGGGCTGTGGCGCAGCTTGGTTAGCGCGCTTGACTGGGGGTCAAGAGGTCGCCGGTTCAAATCCGGCCAGCCCGACGTTGAGAGAGCCTCATGCGTCAAAGGGGTCCTATGTGTCACGATTGCACTTGATGGCGTCCCGGACCAACTCCGGGCGATAAT
>JAZGIX010000049.1:0-25212 GCA_036482315.1 Acidimicrobiia bacterium
GGCGTCCCCACAAGTATGACGCCGGAAGCGAGAGAGCCTACGCCGCCACCCGAATCTGGAAGGAAATGGTGGGAAGATAGGCGCACGGGTGCTGAGGGAATGCTGACGTCACCATCCCCTGGGCAGCCGCTACCTCACTCGTTGCGGGATCGTGAGCTCAAACCGGACTCCAGGAGCAGTCAACTTTCGACAGGGGTGCTGATGCGCTGTTGACGTTACGACACCTTGGGTGGAGCGATGCCGCCCCAACGCTGATTGGGCCAAGTGTCGAGCACCTCAGACGATTCCTAGGAGTTGGTCGAAGTCGGTGATCGAGTGATGCGCCGCCGCTCGTAAATCGGGATGACCGTTGTAGGCAACCGACGTCCCTACCACGCTTGCGATCGGAACATCGTTGGCGCCATCGCCGACGAAGGCGCACTCGTCGGCCACCAGGCGGTATTCCCTCATCATCAATCGCACGAAATCAACCTTCCCCTCAAAGTCGGAGGGGTAGATGTTCCAATGGATCAACTCGCCCTCAGAGTCCCAGAACAAGTCCGCGGCCGCATACGCGTGATGAATTCGCAGATCCGTCTGAGCCCGACGGGCCTGCGCAATGAACCCACCTGAAACGATGGCGGTTCGGATCCCCCGCCCGTGGAGCTCCTCGACTGTCTCCCGGACCAACAGGTTGTATGGAGTCTCGTCGACGAGCGCCTCAAACAGGCGTCGGGTCAACCCGTGCCGACACATTGCCACCAAGCTGTCGTCCACCCAGTCCATGTAGCTTCGGTAATCGCCGCTGTCCCACCTCTCGATCATGGCGACGTTGTCGACCTGGGCGGCAGAACCCAGCTCACTGAAGATCCTTGTCCACAGACTCGTGTGGTGTGCGTGGTCAGGGCCCACCACGACATCTTGCGACGCGAAGAGCGTCCCTTCCATGTCGAAAAACAACAACTTGATGGCCATCAATCACAGGTTCGACGAGATCCGGACAATACTCCCGGAACCTGGTCTGTCATAGGCCTCGCGACCCAACCGGGACAGTCGCCTACTGAGCATGCCACTATCGGGGAACGCCGCCGCCCTTGATCTGAAACAGAATGGTGGCGAAGGCCTGACAGGGGTGCTGAGGGGCTCCTGACGGCACCTCACCCTGGGGAATCGGCTTCCAAGTACGACATTTCGGACCAGCGAGAAGGTAGCTCAGGCATTGTTTGGTCCGGTGCCCAGTCGCCGTATCATCGGCGCCACTCGCAGGTAGATGCGAGGTACTCGTTTCGCGACGAGAAGGAGGACGGTGGATGGTCCGGCCAAGGGACGTCTCACCGCGACGATTCGCGCTGGGAGGGCTGTTCCTTGTCTTGACGGTCCTGTGCGGACATCCGGCTGTTGCCCGACAGCACGCTTCTCAAGAACCGCCCCTCCGCCATGTCGAGCCACTGGCCGCCGTCGTCGCTGACCTCGAGGACTACATCCCGGCGCTGATGGATAGGGCGGGCGTTCCCGGCTTGGCGGTCGCGCTCATCCGGGACGGGCGGGTGGTTTGGTCGGCGGGCTTCGGTGTCACCAATCGCATCACGGGTACGCCGGTAACATCCGAGACGGTCTTCGAGGTGGCTTCCAACAGCAAAGTCGTCACAACCTACGCTGCGCTTCGCCTCGTCGACCAGGGACGGTTGACTCTCGACGATCCCCTGACGGCCTCGCTTACAACGCCGTGGTTACCGGCTTCCGCGCTTGGCGACAGAATCACGTTGCGCCATGTCGCCTCGCACAGCTCAGGTCTTGGTGACAACGACCTGCTGCCTACCAACAAGGCGATCGCCTTTGAACCGGGGTCCTCCTTTGCATATTCGGGTGTGGGCTTGCTGTATATGCAAGAGGCCATTGAGCAGGTGACTGGTAGCTCGCTGGAAGATGCTTCGCAGGCGTTGGTCTTCGAGCCGCTGGGGATGACATCGAGCAGTTTCGTGGGCCTCTCCGATCTGGAGGCTCGCACGGCGAGCGGCCATATCGTCTATTCCCTCCCCTTGCTCTTCTTCCTGGCCCCCTTCATTGGTGTCTTCCTGGTCCTCGGGTTCGTCGGGGGCGTGGTTCGGCGTATCCGGGTCGGTACGTGGCGTCCTTCAAGACGGCTGATGGCGGGGAACGCCACCGTCGCTGCCCTGGCAACGCTGGTACTGGTCTTTCTGACGCTGGGACGGGTTGTACCGAACCTGGCGCTCTTGGCCGTTCAGAGCGCGGTGGTGTTCACTGTCGTTCTTGCGTTCGCCGCTCTGCTTGGTCGAAGGATGATTGCCCGCCTGGTAGAACCGCCGCTGATGCAGAGGCTGTACGCCCTGTGGGTGGTCGTGAGCGTCGCTGCGCTGTTGTGGGTTTCGGGAACGATGAAGGGGCCGATGCCCAACGTTCTGTCGCCGCCGCCGAGCGCGGTCGGCTCGCTGCGGACCACAGCGCCTGACCTAGCAACCTTCCTGGCCGAAGTGGCTGCGCCGCACTTCTTGAACGAGGAGATTGCTCCTCAGGTGCGTACCCCCCAGGTCGCCATCACTGAGGATTTCTCCTGGGGCCTCGGTATCGGCATCCAACATTCCGACCAGGGTGACGCGTTGTGGCAGAACGGGATAACACCCGGCTATCGGAGCGTGATGGTGGTCTACCCCGAGTACCAGTGGGGTGTTGTCGTGCTCACCAATAGTGACGACGGCCTGCAGGTGGCCTACGACGTCGCCGCCCGGGCCCTCGGCGGCAAGGCCTACTGGTCTCGTTTCTGACATAGGCACGGGAGTTGACCCGGTTCAGTTGAGATCTCGAACACCCGGGGCTAGTGGGCTCACTAATGGCTTGACTCGCAACTCGAAGGGGACTTGCGCAGCAGTGAAGTCTTGACAGGGGTGCTGAGGCACAACCCACGTGCGCAGGGCCTGGACAACCGCCGCTAGCCACACCCTTTCTGGGAGAGCCGGAAGACTTGGCTACGACCCGCCAGAATCATCGTTGCTGGTGTCGCCGAGTCCGCCAAATCACCGACCCGTCCAGTGAGGGGATGGGCATCAGCGTGAACACCCCGAAGGCGAGATTCACGACGGCGAACAGGCCAAGGAAGTGATTGCGGCCAGCGAAGGCATAGACCCCACCGGCAATCACGCCCGAGAGGAGATTGAACACAGGGCCACCAAGGGACCGGCCGACATCGACTCGACGCGGCTGAGCTTCGACATCGTGATATTGGGTCACGTTCACAGTGGCCGTTGCCACGAGCCAGGTAACCGGCCCACCGACCAACCGACTGCTGATCACATGACCCACGCCATGGAAGAAGCTGCTGAGGATGATCAGCAGCCCGTAGCCGAGCCCGACCAAGACCTGCCAAGTCACCGAGCCGTTAGGGGCGAACAACAGGGCGAGCACGATCCCGATGGTGGCCATCAGGGGGAGGTTCAACCACGACCAAGAGGTAACCCGGTACTCAGCGCCCAGGATCGTGAACAGCTTCCTCGGGACAGGCTGCTCGATGCTCTCAGCAACGAACAAGGTCATGGGATCCTTTCTCCGGGCGTTCGGATGTTCGCGGCTGGGGCAAGATACCCACGATCGGATCACAAAGCCTGGGCAACCGCTGTCTCACTCAGGTGCAATCGCAAGCTCGAACGGCACTACCAGAGCGGTCAACTCTCGACAGGGGTCCTGAGGGTTCGGTGACCTCACTGTCGCCTCCCCCAGCGTTACGAAATGTCACCAGAAGCATGCAGCCACGGCTTCGGGCTTGACAAGCAACTCTACCTATATAGAGTTAGGGGCCATGACTCGGACACGGAGACCCTCTGCCCAGACTCAAGCCGTCGTTTCCGAACTCGCAGACGCCTTGAACCATTGGTGGCATGGCTATGAGCTCGCCCAACGAACCGGCCTCGCCTCAGGGACGTTGTATCCGATCCTGATCCGGCTCGCGGAGAGAGGAATCCTCGAATCCAAATGGGAAGAGCCTCCGGGCGGTCGCCCTCCGCGGCACCTTTATCGGATCACGCCTGATGGGGTCAACTACGCCGCAACGCTCCGAGTCGACGCAACAACAGTTCGCCGGTTCGACACGGCTCCGGAAGCGACATGACACGTATCCATCAGGCGCTCGCCGCCCTCGTACCTGGACCGCGATCCGACTGGATCACAGCACATGGCGCGGAGCTGGCCACGTTGGAGGAGCCGGCCCTTCGAAGACGGTGGGCGCTGGGAGTCATCTCGGTGGCTGTCTCGGCCCTCTGGGCTCAACTCCGAACCGATCCCCGTTCCTACCTGGGAGGTGTACTAGTGAAGACCGTTGTCGCCGGTGTTTCAGTCGTCAACGTTCTCGCCGGATTGGCGCTCGTCGCCGTCTTCCTGACAAGCGAAGACCAAGTGCTCATGATGCTCGCCCTCGCCGCCACCCTTGTGACCCAAGGCACATACACCCTCGTTGTGCTCGCCGGAGGATTCGGATCCTTGTTCCGGACGGCCGTCAACCTCCAGGTTGCTGCAAGCACCCTGGCTCTCGTCGCCGGCGCCATCGCCTTCGGTATCGGCTTGGCATCAAATATCAACCTGCCGACCGGAGACCCCGAATACGGCCCAATGACCGTCGCGATGCTGCTTGCCATACACGGCGCAACATCGCTCCTGTCCTTCATCGAACGCCGGAACCAACCCAAACTCTCCAAATAGCGCACAGCAGCACGCCACCGCAGTACCCCCCAGCGGTCTCTCACCATCAGCCGATCTTGGTGACGGTCAGGCATCAGCACCCCGCCTTCGGCCAGCGGTGGCTAAGTCCACCCCTCCAGAGAGGTCTGGGGTGCCGAGGGCATCCCGTACCGGTGTCGGAGAGTCTTCTCTGGGCCCCCCTTACCCCAGGGCGGCGTATCAAGAGGGACGTTGGAATCTTCCACGCAGAAGTGTCGAGGCATCTAGCCAACCGGCGCCCGTTTCGTACCGGTGACGCCTCCCGACGGCGGCCGGGTACCATCTGTGCTGTCCGAGTGAACCCTCGGCCCTCGCATCCTCCTCTCGGTCCGTCTCGACGCCCGGCGGACATCACGATCGGGGAACCGATCCCGACGCCTCGAACTGCACACGAATCAGGAGACCGACCATGCCAGCAACCGGAAAAGTCAAGTTCTTCAACGAAGACAAGGGCTTCGGTTTCATCACGTCACCGGACGGTGACGATGTGTTCGTTCACGTGTCCAACATCTTGGGTGGCAACACCCTCAAGGAAGGCCAATCGGTCACCTACGAGACCGCACCAGGACGCAAAGGCCCCGAAGCGGTCAACGTCGAGGCCGTCTAGGTGGCACAACGGGGACGGGAAGGCATGGCGAAGCGCGCCCGGGAGCAGGCCCGCAAGACGAAACAGGACGCCAAGCGTGAACGGCGCCACTCCACTTCTCCCGCTGAGGTCAACCCGGAGGATGCTCCAGACGAAGACGCGCTCATGGAGGAGTTCCGGCTGCTGAGTGAGAGCCATGCCGCCGGCCACATCGCCCAGGCCTTCTATGACCAGGAGCGGCTGCGGATCTTCGGCGAACTCGGTCTCGAAACCCAATAGGCCGATCCGGAGGGTCAGGAGTCCCCCGAGGGGATGAGGTCGCCACCCGCTACCTCACTCATGGTGCGATCGTCAGAGCGAACGGGTCTCATGGGACCGGATGATTCTGACAGGGGTCCCAAGGGACGTGATCTAGCGACTTTGCCGTGGCTTCCCCCAGTGTGCAGCCATGTCACCAGAAGAATCTTCCAGGTTCGGTGACGACGCTGACAACACGGCCTTCCCCCAGCGTGCTTCCACCCCGACTCTCACCGTGCGATAGCGGCACCAACCGATACACTGGTGGACGGACAGCGTACGCCTACCGCGTAGCGCGCCCGTTCCGTTTCCTTGTTCCCGTCCGACGGAGCAGTGCAAGACGTGCCGACTCGTCAACGCAACAAGCGTTGACACCGCAAAGGCATATCTCGCCCGGGCGTCAGCCCTGACGGTGCACTACTTCGAAGGGAGCACGCCATTTCCACCAGACTCCATGTCGGAAACCTCGCGTTCAGCACGACATCGGCCGATCTCGAGATCCTTTTCGCTCCACACGGTGATGTGACCAACGCACAGGTCATTACCGACCGAGACACCGGGAGATCACGCGGGTTCGGGTTCGTCGAGTTGGCGACGCCGGAGACCGCCAAGACCGCGATCGATTCGCTCAATGGGCAGAACGTCGATGGACGTGACCTCACCGTGGGCATTGCCAAGGACCGATCTCATTGAAGAGTGCAACGACTACTCAACCGGTCGACGGACGCCGACTGCGGTGCAAAGGGTGCGGGCATCCCCTTGGAGAACATCAGGAAGTCGCAGGATGTACCGTGCCCAGGTGCGCCTGCGACGAATACGTGAAGACAGAGCGCGCTCGCTGAGCGGCGAATCTCTCCGAACTGAGCCGGAGGTCGAAGAGATGAAAGACCAACCAACAGCTTGGGTCGATGAAACGCCCGAACAGCCGAGGTCCGTGACAAGCTGCTGAACAGCGGCCAGGCGGTCCCTCTCCGCCACTTTCCCAGGGCACCTGTGAAGCGCGACTATGGCGTCTTCCCATCGGAGCCCGCATTAGACGTGAGCGCCGCCGTCCGGCTGATTCTTGGCCACCACCTGCAACCCGACTAACGAAGATGCCCTGCTCGTCTTCAACGTGTTCGATGCGGTGTTGTGGTCCAATAGCGGGTCCCACCGACACTCCGGCAACGAAGCCGTACAGGTTTTCTTACCGTGGGGTGTCCTCGTGAGCCGTTCCTATTCGTAGGCAGGGTGAGCGCGGGAACGGCCCGCCCCGACATGAGGAGTAATGATGAGTCAGTACCTGTTGGCCATGCACGTGGTAGAGGGCGAGGTCCGCGAGCCGATGCCGCCCGAGAAGATGCAGGAATTCATGGAACGGGTCAATACCCTCGAAGCCGAGATGAGGGCGAGCGGCGCGTTCATCTTCACCGGCGGACTCCACGGCCCCGCCACTGCGACCGTCGTCCGTAGGACCGATGGCGAGCTGATCATGACCGACGGGCCCTTCGTCGAGTCGAAGGAGCACATCGGTGGGTTCTATGTCATCAATGCCGACGATCTCGATGCGGCGCTGGCCTGGGCCGGCAAGGTCGTGGATGCAATAGGCCATCCGATCGAGGTCCGCCCATTCCACGACACCCGAGACGCCTGAAGACGTGGCCCGCATCGTCGCCGCCCATCGAGACACGACCGCTGTTGAGCGCGTGTTCCGTGAGGTGTACGGCCAAGCGGTGGCGACGCTGGTCCGCGTCTTCGGCGACATCACCCTCGCCGAAGACGCGGTCCAGGACGCGTTTGTGGTGGCAAGTGAGCGTTGGCGAAACGGCATCCCACCCAACCCGGCGGGATGGATAGTTACGACCGCACGCAACCGCGCGATCGATGGCCTCCGCCGCTCGGCTCGGGGACAAGAGCTCCACGATCAGCTCGGTGCTTCCGGAATCGCTCCCGGTGGCCCCGGTTTTGAGGACTGGGGAGGGGACGAACCCGTGAGAGACGACCAACTCCGACTCATCTTCACCTGCTGCCATCCGGCGCTGCGCTCGGAGCACCAGGTGGCGTTGACCTTGCGACTCCTCAGCGGACTGAGCGTGGCTGAGGTGGCCCGCTCGTTCCTGGTTAGCGAATCGGCGATGGCGAAACGCCTCGTCCGGGCCAAGTACAAGATCAAGGCCGCCAAGATCCCCTATCGAGTGCCGGCAGAGGCCGACCTACCCGAACGTCTCCGCTCGGTCCTGTCGGTGATGTACCTCATCTACAACACCGGGCTCGACGATCCGGCGCGGATCTCGTTGCGGAGCGACGCACTGCGGCTGGCTCGCGCTCTGGTCGAGTTGATGCCCGATGAGCCCGAAGCCGCAGGGTTGCTCGCATTGATGCTGCTCAGCGAGTCACGGATGGCGGCCCGTACAGCAGAAGGAACCGTCGTTCTCCTGCGCGATCAGGACAGGACCAAGTGGGACCAGACCATGATCGAGGAGGGCCGTGCAATCGTGCGCGCCTGTATTCGCCGCGACCAACCGGGCCCCTTCCAGCTCCAGGCCGCGATCCAAGCCGTGCACTGCGACGCCGATTCATTCGACGCAACCGACTGGCGCCAGATCGTCACTCTCTACGACCATCTCTTCTCCGTCATGCCCACGCCGGTGGTTGCATTGAATCGGGCTATCGCCATCGGCGAGATCGAAGGCCCTGACGCTGCGCTCACGGCGCTCGACGAAATCGCATCCGACCTCGACAACTACCACCTGCTGCACGCCGCCCGCGGAACAACGTTGCGTCGGCTTGGACAGCCAGAGGCGGCGAAGGTCGCATACGAGCGCGCAGCCCGCCTCGCTGTGACGGAAGCAGACCGGCGGTTTCTCGCCCAACAGATCGAAGAGCTGGCGGAGGACGGCTAGCTCACCCAGTACCGGCCCGACACATAGGCGAGGCAATGACCTGCGGTTCTCGACCTCGGCACCTCGACGGGTGGCCTGGGCCGCTCCTCCCCTGGATTGTGGCGGCGGCTACTGCTCCACCCGATAGGAAAGTGCCTCGCCTCCCGGGGCGACCACCGTAAGCCGGTTGCCGTTGATCTCGACGGTGAATCCACTCTCGAGCACGGAGATGACTTGGCCATCCTGTGACACGAGGTCGCTGCCGCACTCGCCGGTGGCGCCGAACGATGTGAACTGCACCGTGTCGCCGGTCACGACGTACCGGCCCGAGATCTCACGACAGCCGGTGCTGCCGGTGAAGGTCCCATCGGGGTCGAAGGACAAGGTGGCAGGGTCGGCGGTGGAGATGGTCGAACTGGCCGTATCACCCCGGATGATGGCGTCGAGTACCCAGGTGGTCGCGATCAGATCGGCGGTGGGGACCGGCGGGACAATCTCGAACTTGTAGTCGACTCCATCGCCGGTCAACAAGGCGGTGTCGCCGGATCGCGTGGCGTTGGTGATATTCGACAGGCCCTGCATGAACATCGACTCGGTCTCCATGACCTCCGGCTCGCAGCCCATCGCCGTCAGAAAGACCTCGTCGAGCAAGAACGTGCCGTTCTCTATGGAAACAGAACCGCCGTAGCCGTTGCATGCGGCCCGACCGTTGATCTCGGAGCCATCGATCGTCATGGTGACCCGGTACTGATCGTTCAACACCAGCGTCACTCCGTCGATGGTTCCGGCCACCAACACCCAAGCACCGTCTAGCCCCGGAGTGGCTCCCTCGTTGGACCCGCCCGTCGTGTCGCCGCAAGCGGCGAACAGCAGCAGCAGGGCGAGGAACATCGTGAGGAGACGCCGTCTGTGAATCATGATCATCGGACGTTCGGCACCACCAGTCTGGGTCCCGGAACCACAGCTAGCGCAGCACGCGTCGGATCTCTCTCCGACCGAACCGGCCGGCCAGCACCTCTCGCCCATCGAGGAGCACGACCGGGACCCGGTCGCCGAATTCGGCTGCAAGGCCCGAGTCGTCCGCATCGACGATCTCGAGGTCCCAACCCTTCCGGACGACCCGGTCCGATACGAGCGACAGAGCCTCGGCGCAGATGGTGCAGGCGCGGCGGGTGATGAAGCGGACCGACCGCATCAGCGAGACAACTCGGCGCGGGTCGAAACGGCATCAACCTCCGGTAACGTCCGGCGCCTGATGCGACCTGTGACTGCTCTCACCATCGTCTTCCTTCTGCTGCTCCTGACTGTGGCAGGCATCGTGTTCGTCATTCAGCTGTTGTCGGTGTCCTGAAGGCAACCGACAGGCCCTCCGAGAGGTTGAGCTCCTGGTCGGCTCGTCCACCGGGCACAGCGATCGCGATCAGCCCGTACGAATCGATGTGGACGACGGCCGCGGTCGCATCGCCGTAGGCGTCGACCCAGGGCATGTCGTGCTCGGCGACGCCGATTCGAACCGCGACGGTCGAGCCGGGCTGCAAGCCGGCGAGTCGGAGGTCCTCCGGCGTCACGTTGGTCTGCGCGTTGCCGAACGAGTCCACCCAGAACACCTCACCCGACACCGTGCCACCGTCATGGTCGACCAGCGGCAGCAGCATCGGAGTGACCGAGGCAGGGTCGAGTTCGGGTCCGAGATCACCGATCGCGGCCTCACCCGACGCCAGCACCGCCGCGGCCGGGGCGAACACGTCCCTGCCGTCGAAGGTCACACCGTCCCGAGGCAGCTGGAACTCCTTCGATTCGAGCGAGACGAACCGTTGGGCACCACCGACCATTGCCACGGCCGGGGCGAGCAGGCCGTTGTCGGGGCCCACGAAATGGCCCCACTCGGTTTCGGCCACGATCGCCTTACGAGCCGTCCCCACGCCCGGGTCGACGACGGCCATCACGACGCCATTCGGCAGGTACTGCACGGCACGCAACAGAGCGAGAGCCCCGGCGCGGACATCGCCACGTGCGATGTCATGGGTGATGTCGATCACGCGGATGTCCGACGCGATGCGGGCCACTACACCGTGCACTACTCCGACGAACTCGTCTTCGAGTCCGAAGTCGCTCAAGAAGGAAATCGGTCTTGTTGCCATCGAGTCGCGCAGGATACCGGCACGACCGCACGCTCCTCGCACAACTACGATCGGCAGTACAGCACCCACAACCCGAGGGAGGCAACGTGCCGGACGACATCCACGCACCACTGCTCGATGATCTCGCTCGCAGACGAGGCGTGGTGATGCTGCTCGGCGCTCCCGACACCGGAAAGACCACGTTCGCCCGGAGATTGGTGGCGGCGGCTCTCGCAGCCGACAAGACGGTGGCGTACGTCGATGCCGACACCGATCAGAAGACCTGCGGACCTCCCACCTGCACCGGAATGAAGCTGATGAGATCTCAGGCCGACCTGGAGGATCTCTCCAATGCCGACCGCCTCCACTTCGTGGGGTCGATCGCGGCTGAAGGCGTGGTGCTGCAACAGGTGGTTGCGACGGCGGCTCTGGTGGATGCGGCGCGCCTCGAGGCCGACCTCACGGTGGTGGACACCACCGGCACGGTCTCGGGCGTGATCGGACAGACACTCAAGTACCACACGATGGAACTGGTCCGCCCGGATGTGGTCATCGGCCTGCAGCGCGGTGCCGAACTGGAACCCGTGATCGGGATGCTCCGCAGGTTCTTCTCCGCCGACGTCGAAACGGCGCCCGTCGACCCCGATGTCCTCACAGCTTCACCGGATTCGCGCCGCGCCCACCGTGCCAAGAGACTCGCCGCCGCCTTTGCCGAGCCTCTGCAGCGGTGGCGAGTCCGCGAGACGGTGTTCGCCCCAACGCTTCCTGCCGGACTCGACCAAGCCAAGCTCCACGGCGTCGTTGTCGGTCTTCAGGACGGTGAAGGACTCTGCCTCGGCCTCGGAGTTTTGGACCACAGCGACAACGCGCTACGGGTGGTGACCAACTCGGGCGACGACATGCGCGGCCTGCGCCTGGGCTCGGTCACCATGGACCTAGCCACGTTCGAGCTGCAGCGGTTCAGGCTGCGGGAGCTCATGTTCGGGATTTGAAGGGATGAACGGCAATGGGGGCAGTCGGTCGGGCGACGACCTCGACTGAGGTCAAATGACCGAGACTCAACAATTCATACGCATCCCGTCTGTGTCGGGAAGCAACCCGGGTGACCGGGCGCGGAAGCGCCGCCAGCCCTTAGGCGGAAAAGGCCCGCTGATTACAATCGCCATCACGCTGGCCGTGTTGGTGATCGGCATCAGATCCTCGCCCGAGACCACCGAGGAGGTGCAGCCCCTCCGGCCCGGCCCGATCACCTCCTTCGAAGACGTCGCCGGAATCTACTTCCGCCATGGAGTCGGCGAACCGATGTACTTCCTGTTCTTCGAAGACGGGACCGTCCACATTTCATCGAACACCGAGCTGCTCGTCGACCACCCGATGGGAGTCTTTGAGACCACCTTTGCAGGGACGGAGGCCTTGATAACCCAGACCCGCCTGCGCTTCCACTGCAATCGACCGGACCAAGGTGGCACCTACAGAATCCACGTGCTGGAGAACGGCAATCTACAATTCACGGCCGTCGGGGAAGACACCTGCCTGGGGCGATCAGGCATACTGCTCGGCCTCCGCTACGGGGTGGTAACCGCTGAATTCGAACCCGTGTGTAGGTTCCCCGACAACCGCTGGTGGAGGTGTGACTCGACTTGATATGGACGCCAACCCCCACCTACCGAGCAAGACCCAAACTTTCCATCAGCCTCCCGAATTGGTCCAATTCGAGTGACTGCGGTCCGTCGCTGAGAGCACTGTCGGGGTCGGGGTGGATCTCCACCATGATCCCGTGAGCCCCGATGGCCGCGGCGGCGTGTGCCAGTGGAGCCACCAGCGATCGCTCGCCGGCAGCGTGGGAGGGATCCACGATCACCGGCAGGTGAGTGCGCTGCATCAGGACGGGGACCGCGCTCAGATCGAGCGTGTTCCGGGTCGAGGTTTCAAAGGTCCGGATGCCTCGCTCGCACAGGAAGACCTGTTGGTTGCCCTCGGCCAGGATGTACTCGGCCGCCTGCAGCCATTCGTCGAGCGATGAACTCATCCCCCGCTTGAGCATGACCGGTCGGTGCGATCGGCCGACCGCCGACAGCAGCGAGAAGTTCTGCATGTTTCGAGCCCCGATCTGGAGGACGTCGGCCTTGGCTGCCACCGCCGGGACGTCTTCGGGCGAGATCACCTCGGTCACGATCGGCAACCCGAATGCCTTGCCCGCTTCTGCCAGCATCTCGAGTCCCTCGAAACCGAGACCCTGGAAGCTGTAGGGAGACGTGCGCGGCTTGAAGCAACCTCCACGCAGGATGTTCCCGCCGTGCTCCTTGACCGCCCGGGCGGCCGCCATCACCTGGTCCCACGACTCGACCGCACATGGTCCGGCGATCATGACCAGTCGATCCTCGCCGAGACGGACCTCTCCCACTTCCACAACCGTGTTGCGGTCCTTATGGCCCCTGCTTCCCAGCTTGTAGCCCACCGGCTGCGGAGGCGTCACCGGGTCCTCCACCGGTACGGGACGGGTCGGCACCCGATCCCCCGCAGCCGCGGGGACACGCGACCTCAGATCCCGCGACGGGTAGGAGCCGAGAACCTTGAGGAAGTGGACGTGGGTGGTGAGGGTCTCGAGCATCGCCGCCACCGGTGGATCGCCCGCCGCTCCCTCGAAATCTAGATAGAACAACTCATCGGTCGGATTGTCCGGTATCGGTCTCGACTCCAGCTTTACGAGGTTGGTACCGGAATCTGTGAACACCCCAAGGGCATTCATAAGAGCCCCGGAGTGATTACCGACTGCCATCACGATCGAGGTCTTGGCGGGCACACCCTCAGGAATCTGTGCCGGCTCGGTCGACAGGACCACAAAGCGGGTGAAGTTCTGATCCCGATTGGCCACACCGGTGAGCAACACGTCCAACTCGTACAGCCTGGCTGCATCCTCACTGGCGATCGCACCAACGGTGGGATCGCCGAGTTCTGCAATCTTCTTGCCCGACAACGCGGTGTCGCCGAACACGATTACCTCGCAGTCGTCCAGCCGGGATAGGAACTCCGAACACTGAGCAGCCGCCTGGGGGTGGGCGTAGATCCGCCGCAACGCCGCCGCCGATGCTCCGGGAAGGCCCAGCAAGCAGTGGCGCACCCGGTAACGGGTGTCCCCGATCACATGCAGGTCTCTCTCGAGCAACAGGTCGTAGACCTCGGAGATGGCGCCGGCTGTGGTGTTCTCGATCGGGACCACACCGACATCGGCGCGACCATCGCTCACCGCATCGAAGGCATCGGCGAACGTGGCAGACCGCACGAAGGACAGATCGGTGACACCTCTGGCATCGAAGAACTGACGGCTGGCGAGCGAGCTGTACGAGCCCTCGATGCCCTGGATGGCCACAGTCAAGCTCTCGGCATCGACCTCGCTTCTGCCCAGGAAGTCTCGCTGCACCCTGACGGAGTCATTGATGATCTCGCGCCACAGAGTATTGATCAGCCCGGTGTCGAGACTGTGATCGAGGCCCCCGGCGATCCGCTCGGCGATGAGGTCTTCTTCTCGCAACAGGTCACGTGACGGTGCCTCCTGCGCACCCTTGAGGCGGGCGACTCGCACACTGAAGGCGCGCCGCTGCGCTAGCAATTCGAGGATGCCGGCATCGACCTTATCTATGCCGGCTCTGATTGATTCGATGTCGTCGGGCGAGTTTGGGGCGTTCACGTGGTCACCTCGGGCGCGTCGCAAGTGGCGGAAGGAGTAGGTCAGCGGGGGAGGGGGTAAACGGCGCTTACGCGCCAAAAGAGAAGGCGAAGAACCCGAGGCGGGTGCGAGGTGTGTGGTGTGCCTTCATGGAGAGAGGATGATGGTCTAGGGGGATGCGAGTGTCAAGAAGCGGAAGCGATTAGTCATTGGCAAGAGTCTGCTTGGAGGTCCTCGGAGTCGGAGGGCCCCCCCTCCAAAAGCCTTCGGCTTTTGACTCCCCCTCGAAGGGGGAGTGATTCCCTCTTGTTAATTGTTAATTGCTAATTGCCAATTGCTAATCGCCGGAGGCGGCGGCAGCCGCCAACCTAAAACCAAGGCCCAAGGAACCTCCACGACATTCCCGCACTTCCCCAAACCGGGACTGTCGTATCGGCACCTTGGGCCTTGTTTCTCCGAAGATATGAAGCAATCGGTCGGGCGTCAAGGGGTCGAAACACCGTTGTTTTTCGCGGTATTGGACGGGTACTTGGCTGGAAACTCACCGTACGCAGACAAACGGCCCAAGTCGAAGCCCCTTCTCCACATATCCACACCAATCCACAGGGGGTTGTGCACAAGCCATCTGGACAAGTTTCTCAAGGGTTCTTTTCGCGGCCGCGCAGCCCTAACCAACGGAGGGGTTCACACCAAACCCTGATAGAGCTCCAGCAGTCGAGCAGCGGTGACATTCCAGGAGAACCCGGATGAGTGGACAACGGCCCCCGCGCTCAACTTGGCCCTCACAAGATCGTCGGTGAGGATCGACGACACCCGCTTGGTCCAATCGGCGACATCATCGCCATCGACGAGGTACCCCGACTCGCCGTCGGCGACCGAGTAGGCAAGACCCCCCACCCGCGAAGCCACGACCGGGGTTCCACACGCCTGTGCCTCCACCGCCACCAGGCCGAACGATTCGGCACGAGATGGGATCAGAACCACGTCGACCGAGCGATATAGATCCGCGACCGTGTCGTGGCTCATCGGCGGCAGAAATTTCACCCGGCCGGGTGCCAGGTCGTCGGCCAACCTCGTGAGATGGTCTTGCTCCCGGTCTCCAACCTCGCCGCTGGGGCCGCCCACCACTACGAGTCGCGCATCGGGAATGCCGGCGACCACCTCGATCGCCACGTCAATACCCTTGAGAGGCTGCACCCGGCCGACCACGGCCGCGAGCGGTCCCCCCGGCAATCCGAGATCTGAGCGCCGGGCCGCCCCTGGGCTAAAGATTCCGTGATCGACTCCGGGCGGTGAAACACAGACGCGCTCGGGCCTTGCCGCGTAGTGCTCCATCAGGTCGGCTGCCTCAGCAGGAGTCGAGGCCACTATGCAGCCGGCGCGAGCAACGACCTCTGTCTCGGCGGCGAGCCGCAGCAGTGGCGGTGGCGGCTCGCCGGCCCCGACGTCGCGCACCCTCCCCAACGTGTGGAACGAGATCACCAGCGGTGCATGCAACGGTTCTTCAAGCAGCACGCCAGCCCATGCCGACAGCCAGTAGTGGCTGTGAATGATGTCGTAGCTGGCCCGGTGGCGAATTGCCCAGGTCGCCACGCCCCGGGCGAAGGCGCCGATCCGCTCCGCTCGGTCCCGACCGGGGGCGTCGATATGCAGCACCCGATACCCCGGTGCCACTTCCGTCTCCTCGCCGAACCCGTCATCGACTCTGGCGGTGAACACATCGACTGCGATCCCCATCGCAGCGAAGGTTCGAGCCACCGAATCCACGTACACGTTCATTCCGCCGGCATCGCCCGAACCGGGCGCCGCCAGCGGCGAGGTGTGCACCGAGAAGAAAGCGACCCGCTCGATCATGCGGCCACCTCCAACCGGAACAGCGGCCGCTCCACGGCCCCGAGCCGCCGCTTGTAGGCCTCGGTGCCCTTGAGGAAGTCGAAGCGCCCCTTTCCCTCCACAACTGCCCGATTGATGAGGAAGTCGGTGAGAATGATCCCCGGCGACAGATCAGCCAGGTCGACGTCGTAGGCCGAGTTGTAGAGGTAGTAGCCGTCGTCGTCGTCAAACCCAATGGCAGCAGCCTCGACCTCGTCGCCGTGCCGCAGCACATCGAGTCGAGCAGTCGGGAGTTGGAGCAGGTCTTCGAAGAAGCCTTCCATCCGATCTGTCATGAAATCACCCTTGTCGCCAGCAGACGATCGATGCAACCCGACGAAGGCTCTGAAGTGTTCCGTTCCGGTGGAGAACTCCGGGACGGCTCGAGCGGTTTCGTATCGACGCCGTTTCCGTCTCACCTCGTGCCGATCCTTCGATCGAAGCACGGACTCCCATCCCTCCGCATCGGCGCCTACGAGTTCGAGTACTCGGCAGGATTCGTCAGCTGATCTGATCACCGTACGCCCCGCCGCCTCGAACGCAGAGAGCAATGGATCGGCGGCTTCGTGTGGGAGCGAGTCGAGATCGAACCGGACCCCTCCGAGGTCCGCCATCAGCAGGGCCACCAGTTCGTCGGTGTCGACACCGAGCGGCGAGTGGTAGTCCGTGAGATGGTGATCACCGACGAAGCGGGCCACACCCTCAGAGACCACCAACGCGATGGCGTTCAACCCGTCGCCGACGATGCAGATGTCGCCACTTGCTCCATGCTCGGCGGCCACCTCGAGAAAGGGTCGATGGGGAAACGGGCCGACAAATGATGCAAGCGCACTCCCGGTGAGGCGATCCCAATCGCTCATACGTCGAGGGGCTGCATCGTTCCCACCGGTCTGCCGCCGCCGAGCACGTCTGGGCGAGCAGTCGTCGCCAGTTGGGACCGCTGGAACTCCGGGATTACGCCCACCCGGTCCATCAGTTCGATCAACCCGACAATCGCCGGCGCCGAGAGGCCGGTCCACGACTTGGCCGCGAAGGCGACTCCATGCTCGAGCATCCCGAGTCCGATGCAGCCTTCCGCACCTCCCTTGGCGACGCACGGAATCCAACGAGCCAGCACCGCTTCGGGTCGCGAACCGTCAACCGTCAGCGGGGTGAATCGTGCGGCGGCGGCCGTGACTTCAGCGAACCCCGGATCGTTGACGAGCCGCGAGAAGATTCTGGCCAGGCCGACGACATCGGAACGGAGCGTCGGAATACCGCACCCGTCGACTCCGGTGGGCTCGACGGACCGGCCGGCAGCATCGGAGGCGATCGCCACGACTTCTCGTTGGAGCGGGTGATCCGGATCGGTGTACTCGAGCGACCACCCGTTGGCGACACAGGCACGCAACATGGCGGCATGCTTGCCGGAGCAGTTGTGGAACACCCTCTCCTTGTCGACTCGGCCCCGGGCGGCCCACGACCGGTTGGAAGTAGACCGGGAGGGCCGATCCGGCGGGCACCTCAAGTGCTGATGGTCCAAGCCGACGCTCAACAGCATGTCGGTGACATAGGCCACATGCACCGGGAAGGCACTGTGGCTGGAGGCGGCGATCGCCAACTGCTCGGGCCCGAGAGCTGCACCGTTGCGTTGGGAGACCATCGCCTGCAGCGGTTTGGGGGCAGAACGGAGAAAGAAGTCTCTGTCCAAGTCATCGCCGAGCGACGCAATCACGGATCCGGACTCGTCGACGGCAACAGCCACGACCGGGTGCCGGGTCTCGACCAGCCCGGAACGGACCGACCCGACGATCACTCGGGAGCTAGCAACTCGTCGGGGTTGGCAGAACCCTCGCGATAACGACGCGTCAGCTCCTCCTGGAGCGAATCAAGGGCACCGTGGACGATTCGTCGTTGCCGTGACACCTCGGCTTCGACCTCCTGCAGGAAGCGCTGCGTCTCACCCAGTTCGTCGTCCTCGACTGAGGGGAGCCGGGCGATGAAGTCGCCGTCGAGCGCCTTGTCGACGATGCGACGTCCGTGACGGGGAATGTCGGGAACCTCGAAGGAAACCGACCGCGACGAAAGCCCCGGCGTCGAGGTATATGCACCCTCGGCCAGGATCCGTGGCAAGGCCTCGATCAGCGTCTGCTCCTCTTCACCGGCGCGGCGTCGCATCTCGAATGAGATGAGATCCATCCTGCCGTGCAGCATCCGGCGGTAGTAGGAGAGTTCGAGATCCAGGTCATCGCACATCTTGCGACGGTCTCTCACCTCATCATCGGACACGGCATCGAGCTGGGTCAGGAAGTCTTCGTCCTGAACTCGGTCTATCCGGCGGCGGTTGTTGTCGCTCACGATCTCGCAGATTAGAGGATGGATCGGCGGATCATGGGCAGACCCGCTCCACCGTAGGATACGGGTTCACCGCGGTGAATCCACCCGGATAGATACCGAAGTGGAGGTGGTACGACCCCGGACGCGGATTACCGGTGTCTCCCATGTATCCGATCACCTGGCCGCGCGCCACCCATTGGCCGTCTGCCATCCCCGACGGGTACGAGTCGAGGTGGGCGTAGAAGTAGTCGACACCGTGGTCTGCGTACAGCCACACGATGTTCCCGCCGAGTGATCCATACGACTTTCTGACGATTCCGCTGCCGACCGCGACGAGTGGCGTCCCGCGGGGTCCCATCATGTCGACACCCTTATGGGTCCGACCGCCGGAGCGGGGCGCCCCCCAGGTATTCAGGAACCACGACGACCCTCCAACCGGGCAGATAAACCCGGGAGTAACCCACTCGGGAACGCCTTCAGCCGGCAATTGAAGGGCGGCTTGCATCAGTTCCCGCTGGCGCCGCGCCTCCTCCTCCCTACGGACCTGTTCGTCTCGCTCCGCCTTGACCTCGTGAAATTCCTCATCGACCTCTTCGTAGACCAAGTCGGCCACCTCGTACAGGTCATTCATCCGGTTGGCGATGGCGTCCGCCTCGGCTTGGAGTTCAAAGAGCCGGGCGCTGTCGGTGTCGAGTTCCTCCTGGAGCCTTTCCATTTCAGCAGTCGTCGCCGACAGACTTTGGAGTCTCTCCGCCTCCGACTCGACTGCCTGAGCGAGCACTTCGCGGGCGATGATCGATTGCTGCACGGTTTCAGGTGAGAACACCCGCGCCACCGGATCGCGCTCATCACCGTTCATATAGGACTGCACGGCTCGATCCCGCACCTCGTCGCGCAGATCACGGGTTTCGTCCTGGTAGGCGTCGATACGTCCCCGAAGACGGCCGACGGCGAAGGTGAGGGCCTCGAGCTCGCCGCGGACGGCCTCGTAGGCGGCGACCGCTTGATCGAGGTTCTCGATAGCCGCAGCCCGCTCGGCCGCAGCAGCCTCGCGCAGGGTTCTCGCCGCCTCGACGTCCTCTTCAGTGACCTGCGAAACCGCAGGAACCAGTCCGGTCGACGAAACGAGGGCAAACGCGAGGATCGCGGTCGCAATCCTCCGCAAGGGGGAAGTCATCATCGGCATCGTATGGTGGGCACCCGTTTATTCGTGTCATTCCCATCGGCACGATTTGCGACGAAGTGAAGGGGGCAACGAGCGATACGCGGTAGACCAATCGCCTCACTGCGTTCGGCGGCGGGCAATCATGCAGATCGGAACTGGAACCACATCCTTGTCCGTGATTCGGGAAACGGGAGACGGGGAACGGGCAACGACCACCGGGCCCGAAGAGCGACTGATGCCGGGTAGCCTCGCGTCCTCTCATGCCCCCCCGTTTCCGATCCGATCTCGAACGCATCCAGCCCTATCGCCCCGGGCGATCGATCGCTGAGGTCGCCGCCGAGTTTGGTGTTCAGGAAGTCGCAAAGCTTGCCTCGAACGAGAACCCGGAACCACCGTTTCCGGAGGTGCAGCAGGCGATTGCAGCAAGCCTCGGCGGACTCAATCGCTATCCCGACAACGCCAGGCCGGACCTGACTGCTGCGCTCGCCGATCATCTCGACGTGGAGCCGGAACGGATCTGGTGTGGCGGCGCCAGCAACGAACTGACTCTCATCACCGCCCTCTCGATGGGCGGCCCGGGGACGAGCGCCGTTTACGCCTGGCCGTCGTTCGGGCTGTACCGGATAGGATCGCTGGCCGGCTTCTCCAACACGATCGAAGTCCCCCTAGATGACCGGCACCGGCACGATCTCGATGCGATGCAGGCCGCGATCCGAGACGACACGACCGTCGTATACGTCTGTAATCCCAATAACCCCACGAGCACCGTGGTGGCCGGTGACGCTCTGGAACGCTTTATCGACACGGTCAGCGAGGACGTCCTCATCGTGGTCGACGAGGCATATCACGAGTACGCCACGGGGCCCGAGTACCGATCGATGCTGCCGCTCGCAGTGGAGCGCAGCAATGTGTTGGTGACCCGGACGTTCTCGAAGATCTATTCGCTCGCCGGACTCCGGGTCGGCTACGCAGTGACCGCCCCGCAGACCATCGCGCAACTGCGGCGAATCCAATTGCCCTTCAGCGTGAGCAACCTGGCCGAGGTCGCGGCAGTGGAGGCGCTCGAGCATCAGGACCGGGTCGCCGAACGCCGCGATGCCAACCGAGCCGGCGTCGCCTATCTCACCGCAGGGCTGCGCGAGAGAGGCTCCGAGGTCGCCGAAAGCCAGACCAACTTCGTCTACGCCTCGTTTGCAGACGCAGCCGAGGTGAATGAGGAACTGCTGCAACGCGGCGTCATCGTACGGCCGGTCCTCCCCGGCGGATGGCTCCGCATCAACACCGGAACTCAGGCCGAGATGGAAAGACTTTTTGTGGCGTTGGATGAGGTCCAGGGCGATAGGCAGTAGGCGATTCGCCTGGAGTTTGCGGAGCAGGCATGCGTCGCGTTGCAAAGTCTTCGGAATCGGAGGCCGCTGGTCCGACCCCCTACCCCAAGATCGTCAGCAGCAGCCAGAACGGGCCCGAGGCCATGAAGAGGCCGTCGAGGTAATGCAGGCCTCCGGGGACGGGGCCGGCAACGAAGAATCCACCTACCCGTACCAACATCCCCAAGTTGCGCCCCGCCACCAATGCCAGAGCACCGGCCACCGACGCGGCGACCGTGTTGAGCAAGTCGGGCGCCCACACCGCGCCGGCAATGGCGCCGGCCGTGATCGAGGCAACGATCATCGCAACCAGAGGATCGAGCACCGGCATATCGGTTCTATCGCTCAACCACGACACGACGATCGCCAGGGCAGCCACGAACAAGAACGCGAAGGCCTCCCCCTCAGATCGCAACCGCAGCAACACCAGTGAAGCCGAGCCGAAGGTCACTGTGGTCCCGATGGCGATGCCCGATGAAATCGACTCGATTGATCGGAAGTACGGGTTGATCAGTCCCCACATGAGCACGAGCAGCGTCACCCCCACAGTCGCCGCGGCCATTCCGGGAGCGCCGAACCGATAGGTGGCAAGGACTCCGCCGAGCACTCCAAAGAGGCCGGGAGCAGTGCCGACACTGAGGCCCCTGCCTTCGCCCGATCCGACCACATCAAAGGCCCACAGTCCGCCGACCAGAACTGTCGCCACCGACAACCACTGGAGCGACACCGCGTTGGCCGCGAACAGGGCAGCGATCAGGAAGCCGGTCATGCCAATCTCGGCGAGGATGGGGGACCTCACGGCCAGCGCACCGCCGGAGACCGGTGGGATCAGTGCGATCTCTGCCCCGTCCTGCACCGGCGTCTCGGGAGTCGCCTGAGTCCCGTCCACCCACACCTGGGCTGCGACGAGGGCTCGCCCGAAGTCATCGCCGAACATCTCCGTCGCTCGGTCGAGCACGTCTCCGACCGTCGAACCGTCGATGTCCACTGCGGCGGTGTCGGCTATCTCCCGGAGATTGGCGAACAGCCGGAGACGAGCCATCAGTTGGACTTCATCTCGACGACTCCGGTCATTACGACGTTGCCGTCGGGTCGGCTGGTCTCGAAAAGGAACGAATCTCCGTCTGAAGAGAAGACGGACGTCTCCAGATCGCTGCCGGGAATGACCATGTCGGTGAACCTGACCTGAATCCGATGAATCCGGCCCGGATCGCCGTCGGCGAGTTCGTCGACGAGTCCTCCCGACACGATGGACAACGTCCCCAGACCATGATTGATGACACCCGGCAGTCCGACAGCAACGGCGACGTTGGGGTCGGTGTGGATCGGGTTGAAGTCGCCGGACGCCGCGGCGTAGTCCGTGGGCATCCCCTCATCGACGTGCTTGGTGAACGTGGCGACCTGGTCATGACGGGCGGGGGCCGCCATCGGGTCGCTCTTGGGACGTTCGGTTCCGCTGCCGGCGCCGCGCACAAAGATTGTCGACAACTGCTGGTTGACCACCTCGCCGTCAGGGGTGGTAGCGGTCACTTTGCTGACGTAAGTGGCACCCCTGCCTTTGTCCTCCACCGACTCCAGCAACGGCGTGAAGACGAGGGTTTCACCGGGTCGCATCAGGCGGTGGAAGATCATGTCCTGTTCACCGTGGACGATCATCAGCGGGTTGTCGACTCCCAATTCGGGATCGGAGGAGACTGCGACGGTCATCGGCAGGCCGATCACCACCGGGTAGATGAGTGAAGGCACCTGCCCGGGCCCGACCTCGTGCCGGGGGTTGGCTATACGAGAGGCGGCGGCATAGGCGGCGATCGACTCGCCCGATATCTCGATGGTGCCGGACTCGTACGTCTTGCCCGCGAGCTCGAAGTTCAACGGCATGGAAAAAGGTTACTGCGGACTCGTCGACCACCCACGGCACGATCAGAATCGGAGTCATCCGTATTCCGTTGTGCGGCGGCGCTATCGGACAACGGAATACGGATAGCGGCCCATCTGGGGCGTCAGCCGACGATGCGCCCTACGCACTCTCCGAAGCCGATTCGGGGCAGCCCTTCACGTTCGCACCACCCGCGCAAGGTGACGGTGTCGCCGTCCTCGAGATAGGTTCTCTGCGACCCATCGCTCAGGTCGATCGGATCACGCCCACCCCACGTGAGTTCTATGAGGCTCCCGTAGGTCCCGGGCTCCGGTCCCGAGACCGTCCCCGAGGCGTAGAGATCGCCCGGACGAATACGGGTCCCATTGACGGTTGCATGAGCCAACTGCTGAGCCATCGTCCAGTACATGCGATCGAACGAGGTACGCGAGATCACATCAGGCGTATCCATCGACGCTGAGGCCAGTCCGACTTCGAGTTGTATGTCAACACCCCAGTCGCCCTCGGTTTGCAGATAGGGCAGCGGCTCCGGATCCTGGGTGGGCCCGGGAACCATGTACGGGACCAGCGCCTCCAGCGGAACCACCCAAGGCGACACGGTGGTCGCAAACGACTTGGCGAGAAAGGGCCCCAGCGGGACGTATTCCCAGCGTTGCAGGTCGCGAGCACTCCAATCGTTGACCAGAACCATCCCGAAGATGTGGTCGCCGACATCATCGGCTTCGATCGGAACACCGAGCGCATTGCCGGGGCCGGTCACGAAACCCACCTCCAACTCGAAATCGAGCGCATTGGTCGGTCCCCCTACCGGCGGTTCGTCGGTCGGCTTGGTCTGGCCGTGCGGTCGCCGGATATCGATCCCGCTGACGACGACGGTGCTGGCCCGCCCGTGATATCCCACCGGGAGATGGCGCCAATTGGGCAGTAGTGGTTCCGAGTCGGGACGGAACATCCGGCCGAGGTTGGTGGCATGCTCTATCGACGAGTAGAAGTCCACATAGTCACCGGGTGTGAATGGGAGGTGCAGTTCCACCTCTGACCGGACGTGCAGTGCATCGATGCCGGCGTCCTGGATCTCCGTGGATCCTTCCTCCAACAGCTCGGTGATCCGACCCCGCGTCTCTTGCCAAGCCGATCGGCCCAGTGCCAGAAATCCGTTGAGGTCGACGTCCTGGAGTGCTGCGCCGTGCGGGAGCAGCCCCCGGTCGGCCAACTCATACAGGTCGAGGATATGGATGCCGATTGCGACACCGATGCGGTGACCCTTGCCCGAATCGAAGACGCCGTACGGAAGGTTGTCCAGCGGAAAGTCACTCCCGGTAGCGACGTCGACCCAGGAGGCTGTCATAGGGGCAGCACCCCGAGAGCCGTCAGATCTTCGACCGGATCGGCAAAGGAGCAAGAGCCGTATCCGATCAAGACATTGGAGCGCATCTCGACAAGGGCGGCCGAGCCGACGCTGTGATCGCGCCAGGCGATTCCGCCACGGTCGATCGAGAACTCAGCCGGATCCTCGTCGGTGAGGACCGCCGCAAGCGTCGCGACATCACTCCCCTGCGACGCCAGCGCGGCCGCCGTGAGTACGTTCACGAAACCGTGGTGGACGAACCCGGTCTCGGCATCGGTGTGATGGAACGGGTGATGGAGTCCGGCCGTCGCCTTGATCGGAAGATTCCTGCCGACCGCCGCCCAGATGAAGCGGGCAACCTCACCGGCATCCGGAAAGAGCGCTGCCTCCAAGCCACCGCAACGGATCTTTACACCGAGAGCACGGCTGCTGTCCTTCCGCAGCGCGGCGAGCGTATCGAACGCTTCGCCGGGATCCGACTGCCACGGAACCTCAAAGAAGACGAACGCGTCAAAGGCACGAAGAACGTTTGCCGCGTCTGCGGCCAGCCTCCCCGCGTCGCCCGCCACTTCGGTCGGCACCCGGATCTCGACCAGATCGACCGTTGCCGCGGCGGCGACCGTGGCGGTAAACGTCCTGACGGCTCCGGCGTCGGGGGCCAGAGATTCGGTCCAGCCCGGACCGGCAGTAACAGCCAGGCGCCACGGATCCTCGGCTGCAGCCATTGTCGGAGCCAGAACCGCCACCAACTCCTGAAGGCGGCTTGCCGGACAAATGAAGCGATCGACCATCCAGGATTCGGACGAGTCCCGAGCCGCCCGGTAGCCGTCCACAGCCGCCTCCATGTCCAGCGACGCCGGAGGGAACAGCCCCGCGTAGTCGATGAGGCCGCCCAGGGCGGCTCGCCGGGCGTCGGGGCGTGAGATCTCGAGAGCGGTCATTCCAGCGAGAGTACCGACACCCGACACCCGACACCCGACACCCGACACCCGACACCTGAAGATTGTCTCTTGTCGGGCATCGGGTGTCGCAA
>JAZGIX010000050.1:0-2194 GCA_036482315.1 Acidimicrobiia bacterium
CAGCTTCGGAGGCTGTTCCGGGAATCCTGTAACCTACCGGTGTTGCTTCGCTATTCGGAAAACTTGGTTCGGTCCGGTAGTGCCATGAGGTGCCATACGGTGACACCGTCACGTTGGGCGGCTCAAAGCCGCGTAAACTAACTCTGAACCTGGACCAGTTAATGCACGCAGGTCATTTCTACGCCAGCAATGAGGAGGCTTTCCCAATGACCAGCCTGACCGCCGCCTTCCGCACCCCCGGCGTTTTCCTCGTGGCTCTTGTTGCGGTCGCCGCTTCGGCTGCCGACCCGCCGGCGGATTACGGCACCCTGGTGGATCGGGCAGTGGAGGCCTACCGGGCCAGCAAGTACGAACAGGCCATCGAACTGTTCGAGTCGGCCCTGAACCAGACCCCGTCCAATCCCGACATCCTGTATTCGCTCTCGCGATCCTACGAGAAGGCCGGACGCACCGATCGCGCCATCGTCACCGGCGAGCGCGTGCTTCAACTCGGCTTCGTGCGGCGCCCGCGGATGGCTTATCGCCTGGCCCGGCTCTATGCCGGTTCGGGAAACGCGGAGCAGGCCCTCGAATGGCTACGGCGCAGCCTGGAGAGCCGTTACGAGGATCGGCCCTCCATTGCCGGTGACGATTCCTTTGCATCGCTTCGAGAGAACCCGCGCTTTCGCCGGCTGGCCGGCATGTTGCCCGCCGGTGAGCTGTCCCGCGACGACGGATGGCGTTTCGATCTGGAATACCTCGTCGAGGAGGCGCAGCGGATGCACGTGGGCCCCGACCGCCCCGCGTTCTCGGAACGGTTCGAGAGTCAGGTGCGCGCGCTGCGCGACGCGATCCCACGTCTATCGGACAATCAGGTGCTCACCGGCATGATGCGCCTGCTGGCGATCCTCGGCGACGGTCACAGCGGCATCTACGGACCGGGGCCGGATGCGACGTTGGACTTCAACTCGGCCTCCCTGCCCTACAAGTTCTACTGGTTTCCCGAGGGGCTCTACGTGGTCGATGGTGTCGGGGAATGGGCCGCTCACGTGGGCCATCGCATCGTGCGATTCGGCGAGCTCGACGCGGAGAGCGTTCTCCAGCGAATGTCCGAGTATCGCGGCGTCGACAACCCGATGACCTGGAAGTGGATGGGCCCGCAGTTCTACGTCGGCCGGCTGGCCATGCTGAAAGAGGTCGGGGCGACGGGCTCCGACGAGACCGTCGATGTCACCCTGGAGGCTCCGGACGGCCGTCGGTTCACCGAGACGGTGCCGGGAGGTTCTCACCAACACCGGCGCAAGCTGCGACCCCAGGCCGACGGCGAGCCGCCGCTCTATCTCTCCCGGGTCGATACGAATTTCTGGATCAAGCCCATGCCCAAGGTGGAGACCCTGTACTTCCAGTTCAACCAGGTGCGGGGCAGCGAGGACGAGAGTATCGAGGCGTTCGCCGAGAGACTGCACGCCGCACTCGCCGCGGACAACGTGAGGACCCTGATCGTCGACGTGCGGCACAACAACGGCGGCAACAACACCCTCGTGGCTCCTCTGATCCGCACCATCGTGGCCTTTGACATGGCCGATCCCGATCATCGCATCGTCGTGCTCACCGGACGCAACACCTTCTCCGCCGCGCAGAGCTTCATCAACCGGCTGGAACGCTGGACCGATGCCGAGTTCGCCGGCGAGCCCAGCTCGTCGAGCCCCAACTTCGTCGGTGAGGAAACGAATCTATTGCTGCCCTTCAGTCGCGTTCGAGGAAGCATCTCGACACGCTACTGGCAAGACTCCGACCCCGGCGACGAACGCGCCTGGATCGCCATGGATATTCCTGTCGAACTGCGTTCGAAGGACTACTTCACCGGGCGAGATCCGGTGCTGGAAGCGCTGCGTTAGGTGGCTGGAAACAGCTCGGAGAAGCAATGCATGAAGGAAGTGCAGCAACCAGAATCGCCGATCACTCTGGATGCGATCGGGAAGACACCGATCGTTCAGCTACGAAAGATTGTGCCCAGGGGCAGTGCCGATATTTTCGTCAAGCTGGAGCACTTCAATCCGACAGGCTCATACAAAGATCGGATGGCCCTGGCCATGATCGAGGAGTGACCCTCCCAAGGACTCTCTTCCAGGAGAGATCAGCCTCTTTCGTCGGTGAATGCCTGTGGGGGAGTCGCCGGACAGCAGGGAGCTAGTGAGTCCGACTTATCGGGAAT
>JAZGIX010000051.1:0-2240 GCA_036482315.1 Acidimicrobiia bacterium
ATTCGTCGGCCGCGGCCGCCAGGAGCGCCGCCACCGCCAGCAGCATGTGTCCGGCGAGGATCACGGGTAGCCGACCGATCCGATCGGCGACCATGCCGGTCAGCGGCGACAGGGCGAACATCCCGAGGGTGTGGGCCGAGATGATCAGCCCCACCGTACCCAGGCCGTGCCCGTTGTCTCGGAGGTGGATCGGCGTCATCACCATGATCAGCACCATGACCACGTGCCCCACCGCCAGTACGACCAGGGCGGTCCACACCATTGGGGACAGCGGCGGGCGCGCCCCGATATCGGTGGGATCGCCCCGGTCGGCGAATTCGAGCGGGTCGGGTCGCAGCATGACCGAGACGACGCCGAGGGCGATGGCGGCGGCGAAGCCAGCCAGCACGTATGCGCCGGCCAGGGGATCGATCCCGAGGGCCCGACCGAGGGCCTCCGACGGGTCGAGGAGGGACGGTCCGGCGACCGATCCGATGGTGCCCGCCCAGACGACGAACGCGATGGCAGAACCACGCCGATGCGCCGGGTAGACGTCGGCAGCCGCATACCGCGCCAGGTTGTCGGCGCTGGCCCCGGTTCCAAACACCGCCATGGCGATGACCAGCAGCGGGAAGGACCCGAGCGCGGTTGCAATGGCGGCCCCGACCGCGCCAACTGCGAGGATCCCGTATCCGACGGACAGCCCGCGGCGGCGGCCGATCCGATCCATCAGTGCCGACAGACGGTTGCCGCCCAGCGCAGTGCCGAGCACCGAGATCGCTCCCGGTAGGCCGGCCAGAGTCGCCGATCCCAGCATGTCCTTGGCCACGAGGGTGGTCATCGTGATAGCGACGATGTACCCGGTGCGACTGATGGCGACTCCGCTGAAGAGCACACCGGTAAGTCGGCGGCGTATCTGGAGGGGAGCGCCACCGGACTGAGACGGAATCAGGCTCTTCGACCCGATTGGGGGAGGTCTTGTCGACACCGGACGGATTGATACCAGGTTCTGCTCAAGGCAGAGGTGACTAGTGCCGAATGACTAGTCACATGCAGGACAAAAGCACTCGGACGGTCGAGGGGACCCTGGTGCGATTCCGGCTCATCCGCCGGTTCCCACAGGGTGCCCCAATCATCATCGGCACCTTATTGGTGAGCGCGATTGCCGCTCTCGATTGGGTCACGGGACCCGAGGTCTCGGTTTCGCTGCTCTATGCGGTTGCCGTCATTGGGGTGACCTGGCTCGGCACCCGGCGCCACGGCTTCCTGGTTTCCGGCCTCGCCGCCGCTCAGGGCCTCGGCGCCCATGCACTGGCCGATGGCGGCTTGGCTGTCAACGCGGTGTGGAATGCGGCGACCCGACTCGGCGTGCTGCTGGTCATCACCGCTCTGGTCTCCGCCTTGGCCTCTTCTCTGGTCGAACAACGCAATCGGGCGATGGTCGATCCGCTCACCGGCGCCATGAACCGGCGGTCCTTCCAACTGATCGCCGAACGGGAGCGGCTGCGTGCAGGACGCACTGCCAGTCCGCTGAGCCTTGCCTACTTCGACCTCGACGATTTCAAGAACGTCAACGATCGGCTGGGACACTCTTCCGGCGACCGGCTGCTTCGAGTATTTGCCGCCGCGGTGCGTGCCGGTATCCGTGGCTCGGATGTGTTGTGCCGGATGGGCGGCGACGAGTTCGTACTTCTGCTCCCCGACACCGACGCCCGCCAGGCGGTCGTCGTGGTAGATCGGGTACGAGGCATTCTCACCGAATGTTGCCGCTCGGAGGAGACCCGGGTGACGGCATCGATCGGGATCGCCACGTACCGGTTCCCGCCGGCGACGGTCGATGCGATGATCACCGGCGCCGACGAGCTCATGTACCGGGCCAAGGCTCGGGGTGGCGACACCGTGGTCGGAACCGTCGTCGTAGGAGCCTGGACCCGCTGGTCCGATCAAGTCGCCGACACCGAGCATGCTCTGGAGTGGATCTGAGCTTTCGGGGGTAATCTCCCGGTCATGAGCGACATCAAGACGATCGACCGCGAAGATCTCAAGGCCAAACTCGATCGAGGGGATGACTTCTCCCTCATCATGATTCACACCCGAATTGCCTTCGAGACGGCGCACATCCCCGGGTCGTCCCATTTTCATCCTCACGAGCAACCACTGACCGACCTGCCCCAGGCCAAGGATCGTGACGTCGTTGTCTACTGCACCGATCCTGCCTGCGTGGCCAGCCAGATGGCCTATCACACCATGGTCGCCGAGGG
>JAZGIX010000052.1:0-6836 GCA_036482315.1 Acidimicrobiia bacterium
GCAAGCCGCCTCCTCATCTCGAGCTTGTCGCGGGTTGCGGCCACGGCCGACGGGTCGTTGTGCGGCAAACCCAATCGCTCGGCTGCGATTGCTGCGGCCACGACACCGGCATCGTCGACACCGACGATCGCATCCAGCGGGTGGGTGAAGGACACCTCCACCAGCGCTTCGGCTGCAGCCCCTGAGTCGGCGCAGTCGACAGTTACCGCATGGAGGATGCGGCCCGACACGATGCCGAGCGATTGGTCCGAGGCGATGACCAGGTTGACATCGAGTTCATCGGCAGCTGAGACGAAGTCGGAGGCGCGATACGACGACGTCGGCAGGACCAGGCCAATAGTGGGCATGGCCCAATGATGACCCGACCGGACAGTTAGCTGCATTCGAATCAGTACGATGCGGCGTCCATGCCACGCGACGAATCCCTGCTGACACTGAGCGACGAGGCCGTGACCGCGGTTCTCGGAATCCGCGCCGACGAACCCGATGCCGAGAACCTCGCTCTCACCGTGGCCATCAGCGGCGTCAGCAACCTGCAGTTCGTATACGAATTGACGTTCATTCCGGTCGAGGATGCGAGCGAGGACGACGTCCTGCAGCATTTCGGTGACCTGCCCGTCATAAGCCGGGCCGACAGTGTCGATCGCCTCCAGGGCGCCTCGATCAACGTTCGAGACGGCGGGCTCGCCATCGACAACCCGACCTCGCCGAGTCCCCCAATGGGGTCCGGAACCGGCACCGTCGATGGGCCGGTCGCCGACAGGATCCGCCATGTTCTGGAGAATCAGATCAATCCGGCCATCGCATCCCACGGTGGGTTTGCCGAATTGGTAAATGTCGAAGACGACACGGCGTTCCTGAGAATGGGGGGCGGGTGCCAGGGCTGCGGTCTCGCACAGGTAACCCTGAGCCAGGGGATTGCAGTGGCGATCCAAGATGCCGTCCCCGAGATCAATCACGTAGTAGACGTCACCGACCATGAATCGGGGACAGACCCCTACTACGAATCATCAAAGAAGTGACCACCGGCTGGCGCCGGCGAGTCACCAGTCACCAGTCATCAGTCACCAGTCACCAGTCAGAACGGGTGTCAGACGTGGCCCGGCGACGCACTCCGGAATGCCACAATGGGCGCAGCCGTTGGAGCAGCGGGTTATGACCACAGACATCAGAGGACACCTACTTTCGGCCGAAGAGGCCCGCAGTCAACTGGAGGCAGGACTCGAGCACTATCGCAGTCGTACCAAGCAGATGTTCTTGGCCTTGAACGACGACGACGTCCATCGCCAGCACGACTCGATCATGAGCCCTCTGGTGTGGGACCTCGGCCACGTCGGCAACTTCGAAGAACTGTGGTTGCTGCGCCGAATCGACGGACGGCCCGCACACGATCCGCGTCTCGATGAGATGTACAACCCCTTCGACAACCCGCGCTGGGCACGCGGCGACCTGCCTCTGCTCGATCGAAACGAGGCACTCGAGTACATCGACGAGGTGAGGGGCGACGCGCTCGAGATTGTGAGGCGCTCTGACCTGGATCCGGCGAACCCCTTGATACGGGACGGATATGTCTTCCGAATGGTCATCCAGCACGAGGCGCAGCATCAAGAAACGATTCTCCAGGCGCTGGACCTCCGAGACGATCTTCCCCCCTACTCCCTTGGCGGCCACCGAAGCAGCGCCACCACTCGTACGGTCGACGACACCGAGCGCATCGCGATACCCGGAGGCACATTTCTTCAGGGCACGGACGACACCACAGAGGGATACGACAACGAGCGGCCCCGCCATCCGGTGGAACTGGAGACGTTTGTGATCGATCGGTTTCCCGCCACCAACCGGCGCTACGCAGAATTCGTCGAGGGGGACGGGTACCAACGCTCTGAATTCTGGACGAGCGACGGATGGGATTGGCGGTCGGGTCTCGACATCGAAGCCCCCCAGGGTTGGACGCCCAAGATTGGAGGCGGCTGGTTGATTCGCAGATTCGGACGGGTGCTCGATCTCGACCCGGCCGAACCGGTTCAGCATGTGTCTTTCCACGAAGCCGAGGCCTTCGCTCGCTTCGCCGGAGCACGCTTACCGACCGAGGCCGAATGGGAGAAGGCCGCCACCTGGGGGCCGGAAGCCACAAAGCCCAACGTCTATCCCTGGGGATCGGCCGCACCGTCGACCGCTCTGGCCAACGTGGGTTCTTTGGTTCTGGGGCCGTCGCCGGTCGGCAGCTTCCCGTCCGGAGCCTCTGACTACGGCGTGGAACAACTGCTCGGTGATGTCTACGAATGGACATCATCGCCATTTGCCGGCTATCCGGGGTTCGCATCATTCCCCTACCCGGAGTACTCGGAGGCGTTCTTCGATGATCCCGAATTCCGCGTCCTGCGCGGCGCCTCCTGGGCCACATCCGCCGACGTCACCAGAAACACGTTCCGCAACTGGGACTATCGGATCCGCCGTCAGATCTTCGCCGGGATCCGCCTTGCCTGGGATGAGATCTGATGTGTCGCCTAGCCGGATACGTGGGAAAGACACCGATGCCCCTGTCGGCACTTCTCTACGAACCGGCCCACTCCCTCGAACACGCCTCTTACTCGCCAAGGGAACTCCTCAGCGGGACCGTCAACGTGGACGGCACCGGTGCTGCATGGTGGCCTGAGGACGGTTCCGGACCGCTGCGATATGTGACCGCCACCCCACCGTGGGCCGATCCCAACCTGCCGGGCCTGGCGCCATCCCTCAAAGGAACCACGCTGCTGGCAGCGGTCCGTTCGGCGACACCCGGGCTGCCCTACGGACCAGACAACGTCGCGCCGTTCGTGACGGATGGGCTCGCCGGGGTCCACAACGGCCGCATCGGCGGATTTCGACGTGGCCTCGGTCGGACCCTGTCGAGCAGCCTCAGCGATGCACGGTTCGGACAGCTCACGGCGATGAACGATTCGCTGGCGATGTTCCTCTTGGTTGCCCAGCACATGGAGGACAAGCCCGATGCCACGCTGTCGGACGCCGTCACCACCGTCATTCAGCAGACCGCCAAGGCGGTAATCGCCGCCGGCGAAGTAGCGACGCTCAACCTGGTGGTCGCATCGTCGGACGAGATCGTCGCCGCCCGAACCTCGGCAGGAGATGCCATCAACTCGCTCTACACCCGGACCACCGTCGAAGGCAGCTGGCTCGCATCGGAACCGCTCGATGACGATGCCGGATGGACAGCGACACCCGAACATTCCCTCGCCGTCCTCACCGCAGACGGTGTCGACATCAATGCCATCGCGCATGAAGGCGTGACGTCATGAGAGCGGAAGGTGATGCGCCGGTCACCGTGTCCCGGCTGACCGAGCATACCGACCATCGAAATCGGTTTCTCGAAGACGTGCGCAACGGTCTCACCGCATACCGCAAGCACCTCCCTTCCAAGTATTTCTATGACGCCCGAGGCTCGGAGCTATTCGAGGAGATCACCCGGCTGCCGGAGTACTACCTGACCGAAGCCGAGGCCGAGATCCTCGCCGAGCACTCCGAAGATCTGATGGCCCGCATCCAGCCCGACGAGCTGGTGGAGCTGGGCTCCGGATCCTCTACCAAGACCATGATGCTGCTCGATGCCATGCACCTCTCGGGCGGAAGCAGATACGTTCCCATCGACATTTCTGAGGAAGCCCTGCGCTCCGCTGCCAAGGAATTGTGCGCAACCTACAAGTGGCTCGAGGTGGAAGGCCTGGTGGGCGACTACGTCGCCGACCTCGACAAGGTGCGGCGCCGCGGACGCAGACTCATCATCTTCCTCGGATCGACGATCGGCAATTACGTGCCGACGCTGCGCTACTCCCTGCTACGGGCGGTCACTGCCGCGCTGGACCCTGGTGATTCGTTCCTGTTGGGCGTCGATCTGTTGAAGGACGAGCCGACAATGATCGCCGCTTACGACGACTCGGCCGGCATCTCGGCCGAGTTCAACCTCAACATCCTGCGGGTCGTAAACCGCGAACTCGACGGGGACATCCCTCTCGACGCCTTCGAGCACGTGACGCGCTTCGACCCCCAGTTCTCTTGCATGGCCCAAAGTCTTCGAGCCACCCGCGAGGTGGTGGCCGACATGCGAGCCCTCGACCTCGCAGTGACCTTCCACGAGGGTGAGGAGATCCACACCGAAGTCTCGTGCAAGTTCACCCGTGAAGGCGTCGAGGAGGAATTCGCCGCCACCGGGATGCGGCTCGACGAGTGGCTCACCGACTCCGCGGGGCGATTCGCCCTGGCATTGGGGTCGCACGCTTAGGAAACCAGCCGAGTCTGGAAGCACCCCTGGTGGGCCTAATAGGACTCGAACCCACCCGCATCACGAGCGAAGAACCCACCTGAGGCCCCAGACAGGAGCGGCTATCAAGAGGGGCATAACTATGGCATACTTATGGCATGGCAAGGTCACGCGTTAGTACCACGGTCGACGAGGCTCTACTGGCGAACGCCCGCAGACTGCGATCTGGATTGAAAGATGCAGCTCTCCTCGACGAAGCACTCGAGGCTCTCGTCGCCACGCATCGTTCTACCGAGATTGACGCGGCCTATCGAGCGTACGAGGAACATCCGATAGACGAGGCCGATGAGTGGGGTGATCTCGGGTCTTTCCGCGAGGCCGCGTCGGCGTCGTGACCGGCCTACCGTCGAGAGGTGAGGTCTGGTGGTCTGAACTCCCAGAAATCGGACGGCGCCCCGTTGTCGTTCTCTCTCGTAACGCCGCGATTCCGAGGCTGCGGCGGGTGCTGGTGGCTCCCTGCACCACGACGATCCGCCACCTGCCCAGCGAGGTAGTGCTCGAAGCCGAAGACGACCCGATCCCCAAGCGATCCGCGGTGAATCTCGACTCCGTCGAGAGCGTCGCGCTCGGTGTGCTGGTCGAACGGCTCGGACGCCTCAGTGACGAGCGAATGCGTCAAGTCTGCACGGCCCTGGCGGTCGCCGTCGCCTGCGACGATTGATTGCGGCACCAGGGTCAGGCGAGACGCTGAAAGCAACGGCGCTAGCCCCTCAGCCGCTCCACATCCCCGACCAGGCCGACGATGGAGCCAAGATCGGCGGCAAAGGTCTCCCGCTCCTCCAGCCTCGATAGGTCTCCGCCCGAGAGCAGATCTCGGTTGGCGGCAAGACGCATTGCGTTCTTGAACAGCACCGTCGAAACTGCCTCCGGACTCCGGATGGCCCGCTGGGCGCGGTACTGGGCGCCGAGGGCCAGGGCAGCATCGATCAGTCTGTCCTCGTCTGCATCACGGCGGAAGTCGACATCGACCAGCGCATCCGCCAGGACGAGATAGGCCTCAAAGACCGGACGCAGAACCCAGGATGAAGCAGAGGGAAGCAGGGACCGAAGCACAGAGGCCCCATCGCCGGACGCCACGGCGGCTTCCCAGCCCGGAACCGATGCCTCGAGTTCGGCGGTCATCTCAAGCCGGAACTCGTCACGCTCTGCGAAAAAGTACTCGAACTTCAACAGATCGCGCGTACGACGCACCGTATCCCAGAAGACGTCCAGTGGGTCGGCCGCAGCGCCGGACGCAGCGGCCAGGCCGAGCTCCGCAATGGCGCCCGTCGTAAAGAAGTGAACGATCGTGTTGCGGTAATACGCGGCCGCCAGATGTTGATCCGAGCCGATGGCATATACGGTCTCCCGGCCGCCATCGAACCTGCTCACAACACCGTGCTCCACCAAGGCGTCGAGTGCACCGCTCACCACGGTGACATCCTCCAAATCCACGGGCTCGGAGATCGGAAGCTCGCGACGTTCGACGTTGGCGACGAAGTCGTGCAAGACGGTGATCGTCTCCTCGATGGTGACTGCATGGTCGGTGCCCAGGAGGGCGATGGTGACCAGGGAGATGGGGGTTATCGGAGTGACTCGATTGATTCGCACCGCCACTTCGAAAGCCAGCTTCTGGATCTCGAGGTTTGACTCCTCCGGGTCCGGTTCGTAACCGCTGTCGTACCGGTTGAGCGTTTCGGCGATGCTGATCGGCTCACCGAAATTCAGATAGATGCGCCCGTACCGGCGTCGCATCGACCGCAGCACCCGGACCATCCACCCGAATGACTCCTTCTCCTTCGCTCCGCCGCGCTGCTCCGCCGCGTATGCCCCGACATCCTGGATCTGGTCGTATGCGATCGAGGTCGGGATCAATACCACGTCTTCGCATGAGCCGCGCCGCCACGAATCCACCACATACGAGAGCAGGCCGTACTTTGGTTCTCGCAGCTTGCCGGATCGGGACCGACCCCCCTCGATATACCACTCGAGAGGAAAGCGCTTCTCGAGCAAGTAGTCGAGGTACCGCTTGAGGGTGTACTTGTAAGCCTCGTTGTCCTTGAAAGAGCGGCGGATGAAGAACAGCCCATGACGCCGCACCAGCGGACCGACCGGAAAGAAATTCATGTTGATGCCGCCGGCGGCATGGTTCGGGGGCAGGCCGTTCTCGTACAGCACGTATGTCAACGCCAGATGGTCCATGTTCGACTTGTGGCCGGGGAGAAACGCCAGAGAATGGCGCTGGCCCAATTCGGCGATGCGCTCGAGGGCCTCGGGATCGTATTGGATGCGTCGGTCGTAGCCCTGGGTGTATACGAGTCGGATGAGCGACGCCACGAGGTCGAGGACGAATGTGCTCGGCTGAGCCGCGATCTCCTTGAGGTAGCGGGCCGACCTGCGGGTCAAGTCCTCGACCCGCTCTCCGGTCTTGGCCGCTAGTCGTTCCAACCCGAGTTGGAATTTGGCCGAGCCCAGCAGATCCTCGGCCAGCAATCGCGGCACCTTGTATCTGTTGCCTCGCACCCGACGCTCGGCGACCTCC
>JAZGIX010000053.1:0-3642 GCA_036482315.1 Acidimicrobiia bacterium
TCCGCAAAGGAGGGCAGTCCGGGGGCTTCGATTCCGTCGTCATTGGTGAGGAGGATGAAAACCACGGGTGCACGCTAGTGCCGCTGGCAAGAGGCTCTTGCACCTCCCGGTGATTTCCGATGCCCGACTCCCGATTCCCGATTCGGGCATCGGGCATCGGGTGTCGTACGTGATTCCCCGGGAACCTCACTACAGGGCGTTACCGTCTGATCGGTGACAGAAAACGGGAAGACCGGGAGAAAACTCATGCGTAAGTCACTAGCAATTGCCGCAGCGTTCGTGATGCTGCTCTCGGCATGCACCGACGACGATGCCTCGTCGACCACGATCAGAACGGGTGCCGGTGGCAACGGTATCTCCGCCATAGCGGCCTCGTTCGACCCGGACTCGATCCAGTTTGTTGCTTCGCTGCAGCGGTTTGACGCCTGTGCCGACGTTCTCTCTCACTTCCAAACGGAGGCGATGACGCGGGTCGGTCCATACGGTCTCAACGGAGGGGGCGGCTTCTTTCCGACCCCATTCTTCGAAGACGAGGTATTTGCGGTGGCTGAGGACTCAGCTGCGGTAGGTGGTGATGGCATTGCGGTCCCGTCCTCCGGCGCGGCTCGCGAAGGCGTCGATTTCTCGGGGAGCAACGTCCAGGTCGTCGGAGTCGACGAGCCCGACATCATCAAGACCGATGGCGGTCGGATCCTTGCCTTCGTAAACCAGACACTGTCCTATGTCGAGGTGTCGAACGGCACCGGCCGGCTCCTGGGAACCCTGTTCCTGCCGGGATGGGATCACAAGTTCTTCTTGAGTGGCAGCACGGCGATCGTGTTCGCCCGCGGCGACGGATATGCGATCCCGCTGCTCGCCGAGCGCGAGGCAGACAGCATCGCACCATACGGCGGTCCCAAGACCCTCGTGTTCGAGATCGATCTCTCCGATCCCGAAGACCTGACGGTGGTGCGGACGATGCACATCGACGGCAACTACCTGAGCGCCCGCTCGATCGACGGGACGGTGCGGATTGTTGTCTCCGCATATCCTTCCGACCTCCCGTTCGTCTACCCGTCGACTCCGGCCGCCGAGCAGATCGCGCTGGAGACGAACCAGCGAGTCATCGCCGAGTCGACCATCGACACCTGGCTCCCCAACTACACACTGGTCGCCGGGACGGACGGTGAAGTCATAAGCCAGGGTCTTCTGGTCGATTGCGGTCAGGTCCACCGACCGGCCGAGTTCGCCGGGTTCGACACACTGGCGGTGCTCACGGTCGACATGTCCGATGGCCTGCGGGCTCCGGACGGCACCGCGGTGATAGCCCAGGGCGAGACGGTGTACGCCTCGACCGAGAGCCTCTACGTGTCCACCAACGTGTGGGTTCCCAGCGAGGTGTGGGGGACAGATGTGGTCCGTAGGATCGAGGAGGAGTACTCGACCGCCATTCACAAGTTCGACATCTCGGGCGGTTCGACCGAGTACCGGGCGTCGGGGACGGTGAGAGGCCACCTGCTCAACCAGTTTGCGATGGATGAGTTCGAAGGGAACCTGCGAGTGGCCACCACAGAAGGTCCGCCGTGGGGATTCGACGACACCTCCGAGTCCTTTGTGACCGTTCTGCAGGAACGCAATGGTGAACTCGAGCAGATCGGCCGGGTCGGCGAGATGGGCCGCGGCGAGCGGATCTTCTCGGTCCGCTTCATCGGTGATGCCGCCTACGTGGTCACCTTTCGCCAGGTAGACCCCTTCTATGTGGTGGATCTCAGCGACCCGGAGGCACCGAAGGTGGCCGGAGAGCTCAAGATCGCCGGCTACTCGGGCTACTTGCATCCGATCGGTCCAGATCGCATCATCGGCATCGGCCAGGACGCCACCGACGACGGATTCACCACCGGAGCCAAGGCCACCATGTTCGACGTCAGCGACCCCACCAACCCCCGTGCACTGGGTACTTGGACCATGGAAGGCGGCTACAGCGACGTCGAGTGGGACCACCTGGCGTTCCTGTACTGGTCACCGGAGTCGGTGGCGGTGCTGCCGGTTCAGTCCTGGCAGGAGAATTTCTTCGGCGCTGTGGTGCTCAAGACGGACGACGGAGTCCGTGAGTTCGGTCGAATCACCCACTCGCTCAATGCCGGAGCCGTGGCCTCGGATTGCCGCGAGTTGACCGTCGAGGAGCTTCGGGCACTCGACGCCGAGTTCGAATTCGGCGGCGGGGTAATCGTGCAGGTCTGCAGTGAAGATCAGCGCGGCGGTGCCGGAGCACTCGAATGCGAATCACTGCCATACGAGGAAGTCGTGGCGCTGGCAGCCGAGGACGGAGTCGATCTCACCACGATCATGGACGAAGGGGATCGGCTCGAGGTCTGCTTCCCCCAGTTCGACTCACAGGATCCGGCGATCACCCGCTCCCTGGTGATAGGTGATCAGATCTGGACCCTGTCGTGGCGGTCGCTGCAGTCGAACTCGATCGACGACCTTGCCGTCGGCCAGTTGATTCCGCTCGGGTAATCCGAAGACAGGTGCGAGAAAGGGCGGCCGGTAGGCCGCCCTTTCTCATGGAGCATCCAGGAAGCGACTTCTCAGCGGGGGCGCTTCCGTCGCAGCATGTTCCTCACGGAATGCGTGGTTCTATCTGAAAGGCGCCGCGCGATGGGAAATTCCGACCCGAGAACAGAAAGGCCCCCGAAGATCACCAAGAACCCCGGCCCGGGCAGGGGGATGAGGACGACTCCGAGTGCGATGGTTACGACACCGGCGGCTCCGACCCCGGCCTTGCGTGCGGTGCGCATGATCGAATTCTGTCGCCTGTCGGTCATGGTCGTTCGACTCGCGTGACGCGGTTTGGGTGACACTTTCTTGGGTTGGGCGGGTTGGTCAGCGCGGGTCAGTCGACGCGTTCCCAGGACTCCGATCAGAGTCCCGGAGCAGTTCGCAGCGCCACGAAAGGTCCAACAACACCATTCGGGAAACAGGAAATGGGAAGCGGGTTCCGGACCTGGAATCAGTCCGGGTCTACCGGCCCAGCAACGTGCCCGTTTGGCCCTGAGGCCGCGGGGCACTCGCTTGATACGTTCGGCGCAGTTCCGGAATCATCGAGGGAGTCATGCCCGAATCTCGTATCACGAAGCGATGGACCGTCGTCGTCGGCGCCATTCTCATCCAGCTCAGCCTGGGAGCCATCTATGCCTGGTCGGTCTTCACACCGACGTTGCGCGACTCGGGTTGGAGCAAGCTCCAGACCCAGATCGTTTTCTCGGTCGGGCTGGCGACGTTTGCCCTCGTCATGGTCTACGCCGGACGTCGACTCAAGGTCTACGGTCCGCAGCGGCTGGCGGTCTGGGGCGGCATCACGCTCGGTGTCGGCTATGTGATCGCCGGTCTCGGAAGTGGGACGAACTTCTGGCTGGTGTTGCTCGGAGTCGGGCTGATTGGAGGGGCCGGAATCGGCCTCGCCTATGTTGTTCCAATCGCGGTCGGTATGAGGTGGTTTCCCGATCACAAGGGGATGATCACCGGAGCAGCAGTCGCCGGATTCGGATTTGGTGCCCTTGGCTGGGTCAAGCTCGGAGGATCCTGGGGAAGCCTGATCGACGACCTCGGCATCGATACCACTTTCTTCATCTACGGCGCGGCCTTCGCCGTTCTGGTGCTGCT